>NZ_BAAATE010000011.1:0-254322 GCF_039533245.1 Nonomuraea recticatena
GACCCTGTCTTGATCGCACCGCCGAACACGTAGACGAACATCAGCATCATGGCGATCGGCATGATCGCGGTCGTGATGATGGTGTCCGGGCTGCGCGTGATGTGGCGCAGGGATCGTCCCAGCAGGACGGTGGTGTCGCCGAAGAAATGCTTGGTCATCGGTGTTCCTTACTCGTTCGTGCCGACGTCGCGTCCTTGCTGTTGGCGCCGACGAGCGTGAGGAAGACGTCCTCGAGGGTCGGCTGCTTCTCGACGTATTCGACCTGGGCGGGCGGCAGCAGCTGCTTGAGCTCCGTGAGGGTGCCGTTCACGATGATCCGGCCCTCGTGCAGGATCGCGATCCGGTCGGCGAGCTGCTCGGCCTCGTCCAGGTACTGCGTGGTCAGCAGCACCGTCGTGCCGTTCGTGGCGAGCTCCTTGACGGCCTGCCACACCTCGATGCGCGCCTGGGGGTCGAGCCCGGTCGTGGGCTCGTCGAGGAAGATGACCGGCGGGTCGCCGATGAGGCTCATCGCGATGTCGAGGCGGCGGCGCATGCCACCCGAATACGTCGAGACCTTCCGCGCGCCCGCGTCGGTCAGTGAGAAACGGGCGAGCAGGTCATCGGCGATCTTGCCTGGATCCTTGAGGTGCCGCAGCCGGGCGACCAGCACGAGGTTCTCCCGCCCGCTGAGGATCTCGTCGACGGCGGCGAACTGTCCCGTCAGGCTGATCGACTCCCGCACCTCCGCCGGGTGCGTGGTGACGTCGAAGCCGTGGACGCTCGCCGTGCCCGCGTCGGCCTTGAGCAGCGTGGACAGGATCTTCACGACCGTGGTCTTGCCGGCCCCGTTCGAGCCGAGCAGGGCGAAGATGCTGCCCCGCGCCACGTCGAAGTCCACGCCGCGCAGCACCTGCAGCTCCTTGTACGACTTCTGCAGGCCCTGCACGTGGATCACAGGCCCTCGGACCTTGTTGGCTGTCATTCAGATGTCCGTTCTCTGTTTCGTCACGACTTGTCGCTTGTGACGCGATCGATGGTGTTCCTGACCCTGCGGGTGATTCGTGAGAAACGCTTCGGTGAACTCGACAGGGGCCTGCCCGGCGACTTCGTGGATCGGGGGGTTCCGTCCACCGCGCTCCGCTCGAACAGAGCGGCGAGATCCTCCAGCGTCGACAGCAGGCTGTCCGCCTTGTCCGGTGGGCCGAGGAACCGCAGGTACCGCTGCAGCGCATCGGTCGTCGTGTGAGAGGTGGTGGGAAGCCGCTGCTCGCGCGCCTTGCATGGCCGATCGCACCGCTTGTCCTCGATCGGCCCGGCGACCGTCTCCGGGTACCGGCAGTAGCGCCGCTCCGGCTCGCTCGGCCCTACGGCCATGAATGCTCGCCTCGATCGCGGAGCTGTGCGAGCCGTTCGGTGAAGCTCCAGGTCCTCCGGAACTCGTCGAGATACTCCCGCCCGTGTGGGTTCAGGGAGTACACCTCGCCACGCATGAGAGCTCGAGGTGGTCGTCGCGGTGAGCGTGCCGTGCGCGTGGTCGGCGAGGTGTCGCCGCCGGCCGAGTTCACCCGCAGGTCGCCGGTGGCCTCGCCGGTTCGGAGTCATCCGCCGGAGTTCTTTGATTGGCCCGCAGGCGCCGATCGTGCGGACGCGGACCTAGCCGCTGCCGGTGTGGAGGTCGACCGGGCGGTGTCGCTGAGCGGCTGAAGTTCAGGTTGGCAGTTCAATCGTGCTCTGCTGTAGCGGGCGCGGCCTCGGGGGGCGTTCCAGCACCCTCCCGGTGGTCCGTCCCAGTGGACGGCCTACTCGCAGAAGACACGCAGGTGGCCATCGGGCTGCTCGAGCTCCACGATCGTCTCGTCGAGGTGCTCCACGAGCGCCTCGAGGTGTTCGGGCTTGAGCTGCGTGAGGTCGAACGGCACGCCCGACTTGCTCAACTCGGCGTTGGCCCGATCCAGTGCCTGCGGCGGGATAAGGGCCGCCAGCTGTACGCCGGCCCGCAGCAGTTGCAGCGGCACCCGCACGTTGAGCCGCCCCGACTCGCCCTCATCGAGGAACTCCATCATCACCCTCAGGTACTTCGCCCTGGCTTTCGGTCGGGCGGCGGGACTGGCCGCCGTCGGCGACTGGGCTCGTTCGAGCGCGGCGATGAGCTGCTCCGCCTCCTCTGCGGTGATCTTGCCCTCGGCCAGCATGTCGAGGATGTTCTTACGCTCTTCATTCATCGGAACCTCTCCTATCGGATGGCTACGAGCACGGCTGTACGGCTGAACTCGAGGTCGACCCGGGTGCCGGGCAACGCGGAGACGATGCGCCAGCCGGTGCCCAGTGCACGCACCACATCGATGCGGAACACGTGGCAGGCCACGGCCGCTCCCAGGACGGCCAGGACCACGACCGGTGAGAACACGAGCACCACGGGGAGCAGCGGGACCCAGACCCGGATGGGACGACGGTCGGGGCGTTTGACCCGTACGGTCAGCAACTGCGGCATCACGTGCGCCCCTCCAGTTCGGACAAGGCCTGCTGTGCGGTGATCTCGCCGCGGCGCAACCGATCGATGACGTCGGCCCGCGACGGCGCCGGATCGGTCTCGACGAAGTCGAGCATCTGCGTGATCCGCTTCAGTCGCGATTTGATCGTCGGGTAGCTCACCCCGAAGATCCGCTCCATCTCCTTGATGGAGCCGTGGCACCGTACGAACGCCGTGACGAAGACCTGATCCTCGACGTTGAGCTGAGCCAGTTGCGGCAGCTCGAACTCACCCTCGATCGCGACGCCGCTGCCAGTCAGACGCACCCGCTCGACGACGAACGGCTGGCCCCGGGTCAGGTTCGTGAGTTCCTGCCAGTCCATCGCCTGATCTCTCATGTTTCAAGTTATACCCGTCTAGCTCTTAACTTTCAATAAGATGATCTTGATTTTCTTAAGTTGGCATCCCTGGTGAGCGAGATGACGGAAGCGGCGTCGCAGGCCCGGAGCTCCCGCTGTGGAGCGGTGGTGCCGTCGTCGGACGTCCCCCGCAGGGTTTCTGTGCCTCGGTACTCCCGCATCACCGCCTTCCACCGCGGCGGCTCCTCGGGGAGGGATCTCGCTGCGCCCTGTCTCTCACCGTCCGCCCGTCCGCGGGACCGGAGGGCGGTGGGGAGGGTGTTCTAGGGTGGCGGTCTATGAGGATCGGATTTGCCGCCCCCGTGTCCGGGCCCTGGGCCACTCGCGACAACCTGCGCAGGATCGCCACGCGCGCCGAGGAGCTGGGGTACCAGGAGCTCTGGACCTTCCAGCGTCTTCTCTACCCGGAGAGCCATCCGATGGGGCCGACCTATCGCAGCGTGCACGATCCCCTCGTCACCCTGGCCTATCTGGCCGGCGTCACAGAGAGCATCAGGCTCGGCGTGGCCGTGGTGAACATCTTCGAACCGCCCGTGCTGGTGGCCAAGCAGGTCGCGACTCTCCAGGAGGTCTCGGGTGGGAGGGTGACGTTCGGGCTGGGGCTCGGGTGGTTGCCCGAGGAGTTCGAGGCCATGGGGGTCGACTTCGCCAAGCGCGGCCGGAGGGGCGAGGAGTTCGTCGAGGTGCTGCGCGCGTGCTGGGGTGAGGAGGTCGTCCGGCATGAGGGGGAGTTCTACCGGGTCCCTGCCTCCCATCTGGACCCCAAGCCGTCGCCGGTGCCGCCGCTGCTGCTGGGCGGTGGAGCAGAGGTGGCGCTCAGGAGAGCGGGACGGCTGGGCGACGGCTGGGTGAGCGCCAGCAGGGAGGATCTCTCTGGCATCGCCGAGAAAATCTACACTGTAAAGGCGGCGGCCAGTGAGGCGGGACGCGATCCCGAGGCGTTGAGGTTCGTGTGCAGAGGCGTCACCAGGGTGAGTGATGCCATCGATGGGCCGCCGCTGAGCGGGCCGTACGCGAAGATCAGGCAGGATGTGGCGGCGCTGGCCGAGCAAGGGGTGACGGAGGTGTTCCACGATCTGAACTTCGACCCCGCGATCGTGACCGCGGATCCCGACGAGGCCATGCGCAGGGCTGAGGAGGCGCTCGAAGCGCTGGCTCCCTGACGCCGTGGCGAGCGCCGCGAGCCGCGGGCGTTCATGAGAGGCCCACGAGGCTCCGGCATGGCCGCCAGGTCCGAACGCGCCTCGCGCACCATGGTCATGGGTGGCCATCGCAGGCCGCGTGGAGTGCATGCTCGCCGGCGCAGGCGAGCATGCGCTCACTGGGGTGGAGCCCGTCCCGGACGGGCGGCGGGGGCTACGTCGTGGGGAGGTGGCGGTTCCACCAGTCGAGGATGGCCTCGAAGCGGGCCACTCGGTGGCTGGGCAGGCCTGAGCGGGACATCTCGTGTCCCTCACCGGGGAACAGCAGCAGCTCCGTCTCGACCCCTCGCAGCTTCAGCGCGACGAAGAGCCGCTGGGCCTGCTCCACAGGGCAGCGCCAGTCGTTCTCCGAGTGGATGATCAGGAACGGCATCCCGATCCGGTGCGCGTGGCTGAGCGGGCTCAGGTCGCGCCAGCGCTCGGGGTCGGGGCCGTAGAGGTCGTGGGCGAAGGACCAGCCGATGTCGCTGGAGCCGTGGAAGCTGTCGATCGCGTTGACGGCCCGCTCGCTGATCGCCGCCTTGAACCGGTCGCCGTGATGGGCGGCCAGCCAGGTGGTCATGTAGCCGCCGTGCGAGCCGCCCAGGACGCCCACGCGGTCGGCGTCCAGGCCGCCGGTGGCCAGGGCGGCGTCGAGGAGGGCGAGCAGGTCGACGGCCGAGACGTTGCCGACGTCGCCGATGACGGCGGCGCCGTGGGCCTGGCCGTACCCGGAGGAGCCGCGCGGGTTGCCCATGACGACGGCGTATCCGGCGGCGGCGTAGACCTGGGCCTCGTCGAACAGGTGCCAGCCGTACTGGGTGAAGGGGCCGCCGTGGATCATCAGCAGCGTGGGGTGCGGGCCCTCGCCCGTGGGGCGGACCACCCAGCCGTGGACGGGGTGGCCGTCGGGGGCGGTGGTGGTGATCTCCTCCAGGGGGAGGGGGGTGAGGGCGGAGAAGGCGGTGGGGGTGCTCTCCTTGCCGTCGCGCAGCACGACGAGCTCGCCTGCGCTGTTCTGGTCGGCGACGGTGGCGACGATGGTGCCCCCGGCGTGGGCGGGCGCGAAGACCTCGCGCCGGCCCGCGATGAGGACCGTGGGCTCGCCCCCGTCGTACGGCACGAGCAGCAGGTCGGAGGCCCCGCGGTTCTCCGAGGGGAACAGCACGCCGTCCGCCGTGGGGACGATGGTGCCTTTGCCGGCCAGATGGTACGGCTCGGCGGCGGTGAGGCGGCGGGGGGCGGCGGAGCCGTCGGCGGGCACGGAGAAGACGCCGTGGTGCCTGGCGATCAGGGTGCGGCCTTCCGGTCCTGGCTCGGCGGCGACGAAGCAGATGGTCTCGCCGTCGGGGGTGAAGCGGGGCAGGCCGACCGAGAGGGTGGTGTCGGTGACCCTGCGCAGGCCGGTGCCGTCGGGCGCGCACGTCCACACGTCGGAGTAGTGGTCGAACCCGCGGCCGTCGTGGCGGGCCGCGGCGAAGGTCAGCCGCGCGCCGTCGGGGCTCCACGCGGGTTCGTCGTGGTCGTGGTCTCCCTCGGTCACCTGGACGGCGGGCGAGGGGGAGGTGCGGGAGGCGAACGGGTCGACGACGAAGACGTGGGACCTGCGGTCGGTGTAGAAGCCGAGGTTGTCCAGGCGGTACTTCAGCCCGGTGATGCGGCGGGGGCGCTCTTTTTCCGGCTTGGTGTCGCCGTACCTGCCCTCCTCGGGCACGCGGGCGACGAAGGCGAGCTGCCGCGAGTCGGGGCTCCACGTGGGCTTGCCCGCGCCGAGGGGCTGGTCGGTGACGCGCCAAGGCTCGCCGCCCGCGGTGGGCATGACGTGCAGCTGAGGCTTGCCGCCGTTCTCCGCGCGGGTGAAGGCGAGCCACCTGCCGTCGGGGGAGTAGGCGGGCTCGGCGTCGCGGCGGCCGCCGGTGAGCTGGCGGGGCTCGCCCGAGCCGTCGGTGGGGACCAGCCAGAGCTCGCCGCGGTACTCGTCGGCGTCGAGGTCGGGCCGGGTCACGGCGACGACCGCCTGCGTGCCCTCGGGGGACACGCTCGGGGTGCCGAGAGTGTGCAAAAGGGAAATATCGCGGGGTTTCATGGCCGAAACACTATCTGTAGCGCCTCGGCAGCGACGGCATGGCGAAGTTCTCTGATGCCCGGACGTCCGCGGACCGGGTGGACGGCGTTGGTCAGCAGGACGACGGTCAGCCGGCGGGCGCGGTCGACGAGCAGGGAGGTGCCGGTGAAGCCGGAGTGCCCGAAGGCGTCGGTGAGCGGGCCGACGACGGCGGGGTCGCCGATGCGGACGCCGAGGCCGTGGCGGAAGGGCGCGTTCTTGACGTCGTGGTCGCGGGTCATCTCGTCGGTGAGGGGCAGGTGTCCGAGGCGCAGGGCCTCGCCGTAGCGGAGCACGTCGTCGGCGGTGGAGAAGACGCCCGCGTGGCCGGCGACGCCGCCGAGGGAGTGGGCGGTCTCGTCGTGCACCTCGCCGATGGCCCTGTGGCACTCGGTCTTGGCGATGCGGGAGACGTCCGCGGGCGCGTGTCCCTGCCCTGCGGAGACCTGGGACTCTCGGGAAGGGCCCGTGGCTGCCGAAAGGGGCGGCGGGGCGGTGTCCTCCAGGAACGGGAGGCGGCGGTAGGCGGTGTCGGTGAGGCCGAGCGGTTCCGTCACGCGGGCACGGACCAGTTCGTCCAGTGGCGCCGCTCCGGCGATCTCCGCGATCCGTCCCACCGTCACCATGCCGACGTCGGTGTACAGGTAGGGACCGCCGACGGGCGAGGTGATCGGGGTGGCGAGGATGGTGTCCATGCGCGCGGCGGGCGGCACGTGGTCCACCCGGTGGGTCGGCTGCAGGCCGGCCGTGTGGGTGAGCAGGTGGCGCAGGGTGATGTGCGGGCGGTCGGCGTAGAAGGCGGGCAGCCAGGTGGCCACCGGCGCGTCCAGGTCGAGCCTGCCCTCGGCCACCAGTGACAGGATCACCGAGGTGGTGAACAGCTTGCTGATGGAGGCCAGGTCGAAGACGGAGTCGCGGCGGGCGGGTGGGCGCACGGGCGCGAGCGTCCCGTCGGGGTCGGTGTAGCGGACCAGCTCGCCTGCGGCCTCGGCGGCCACCACCTCGCCGTCCACGGCGATCACCGCGACGGCGGCGGGCACGACCGAGGGGACGGTGGCGGACAGGACGTCAGCGAGCATGCCGTACCTCGCCGAGCCGGGAGCCGTGCGACTCCAGCAGGGTTCGCGCCCCGTCGGCGTCGACGCCGTGCTCGATCATCACCACCGCGATCTTCGCCTGGCCGCCCGCCGCCTCCAGCGTCTCGCGGGCGGTCTCGGCGGAGACGCCGGTGATGTCGCTGACCATGCGGGCGGCGCGCCCTGCGAGCTTCGCGTTCATCGCCGACATCTCGATCATGTTGTTCCCGTAGGTGCGGCCCAGCCTGATCATCGAGATCGTGGAGATCATGTTCAGCACCAGCTTCTGCGCGGTGCCCGCCTTGAGCCTGGTCGAGCCGGTCACCACCTCGGGCCCGACGACCACCTCGATGGCGTGGCCCGCCGCTGCCGACAGCGGCGTCCTGTGGTTGCACGACAGCGCCACGGTCAGCGCGCCCCGCCTGCCGGCCTCGGCGAGCGCGCCCAGCACGAAGGGCGCCCTGCCGCTGGCCGAGATGCCCACGACGGAGTCGAGCGCGCCGACGCCGCGCTCGGCGAGGGCCTCCTCGCCCGCGGAGGTGTCGTCCTCCGCGCCCTCCACCGACCTGGTCAGCGCGGGCAGTCCGCCGGCGATCACGCCCTGCACGAGGGAGGGGTCGGTGCCGAAGGTGGGCGGGCACTCCGAGGCGTCGAGGACGGCCAAGCGGCCCGAGGTGCCCGCGCCGACGTAGAGCAGCCGTCCTCCCGCCGCCATGCGGGCCGAGATCGCGTCGATCGCCGCGGTGATGGCGGGCAGGACGGCGCCGACCGCGGTGGGAACCGTGGCGTCGGCCTGGTTCATCAACTGGGCGATCTCCGAGGTCGGCAGCCGGTCGATCTGGCTGTAGCGCGGATCGCTCTGCTCCGTGGACAGCTCGGGGAGTGGATCAATCATGACGCTAATTTCCACCTTTGGCATCTCGTATGCAAATAAGCTTCAGCTATGTCTTACGTACGCACCGGAGCCGAACGGCTGGCCGCGGATCCCGGTCTGGTCAAGGGCGGCAGAATCGGCCTGATCACCAACCAGACGGGAGTCCTGAGAGACCTGACCCCCACGCCCACGGCGCTGCGGAACCTCGCCGCGCTCTTCAGCCCCGAGCACGGCGTGCGCGGCACCGTCCAGGACGGCGCCAGCGAGGGCTCGGGCGAGAGCTTCGGCCTGCCCGTCCACGACACCTACCTCAAGGAGGGCGCCGAGCTGGACGGGCTGGTGGCCGCCTCGGGGGTGGACACGCTGGTGTTCGACCTGTTCGACGTGGGAGCCAGGTTCTACACCTACGTCTGGACGATGAAGGACCTGATGGGGTCGGCCAAGCGGCTCGGTCTGCCCTTCGTCGTGCTGGACAGGCCCAACCCGATCGGCGGGACGGTCGCCGAGGGGCCGCTGCTCGACCCGGCCTTCGCCAGCTTCGTGGGCGGGGCGCCGATCCCCAACAGGCACGGGCTGACGGTGGGCGAGCTGGCGCTCTCCCTCGACCCCGGCGTCGAGGTGATCAGGGCGGAGGGGTGGCGCAGGGATCTGCCGTTCGCCGCGACCGGGCTGCCGTGGGTGATGCCCTCGGTCAACATGCCCACGCTCGACACGGCGCTGGTCTATCCGGGCACCGGTTTGTTCGAGGGCACCAACCTGTCGGAGGGGCGCGGCACCACCAGGCCGTTCGAGCTGGTCGGGGCGCCCTATCTGGACGACAGGTTCGCCCCCTCGCTCAACGCCCTCGACCTGCCAGGGGTGCGTTTCCGGGACCTGTGGTTCATGCCGATGTTCAGCAAGCACGCGGGCACGGCCGTCCGGGGGGTGCAGTTGCACGTCACCGACGCGCGGACGTTCAGGCCCGTGCTGACGGCGGTGTCGATGATGTATCTGGCCCGTACGCAGCATCCCGAGGAGTTCGCGACCACCCCGTTCCTCGACAAGCTCTGGGGCTCCGACACGCTCGCGCGCTGCCTGGAGGCTGGAGGGGACCCGCGCGAACTGTGCCCGGAGCCCGCCACCCCCGAGGGCGGGCTCCTGTACGCGTGACCTCAACGCAGATCGCGCCGGTAGAGCCAGAAGACCCGCTCTACCCGTGCGCCCACGGCGCGCGAGTAGAAGCGGAGCGGGCCCACCCAGCCGATCTGCGCCTCGGACAGCCCCGCGGCGTGCTGCTCGGCCAGGCAGCGGCGCAGCAGCACGCCGCCGAGGCCGAGCCCGCGCGCCGCGGGCGAGGTGCCCATCGGGCCGAACCAGCCGGGCCTGGCGCCCCAGGCGGCGAACGCGACGATCTGGCCGTCGCGCCTGGCGTAGTGCAGTCCTGTGGCGCTGCTCGCCTCCCATGCCCAGCGCTCGTTCCACTCCTTCTCGACGAAGGCGGCGACCTCCCTGCGGTCCTGGTCGCCGGCCTTGTGGAGCGTGACGCCCTGCCGTACGGGCGGCTCCTCGGCGGGGGGCGGCAGCGGGGCCGTCATGTTCCACGCGACGTGGTAGCGCTCGTATCCCGCGCTCTCGGCCAGGCAGGCGGCGGCCGTGTATCGCACGTCGATGCCCGGCCACGCGTAGGCGGGCGGGTTGCCCGCGAAGCGCGCCTGCGTCGCCCCCTCGGCACGCAGCCACTCCTCCGCGGCGCGCAGCAGCTCGCGTCCGCGCCCCTTGCCCTGATGGGCGGGGTGTACGGCCAGCAGGTCGATGTGCCCGACCGTGGGATCGCGCTCGGCCAGCGAGGCCATGACGAAGCCGCCCTCGGTGGCCAGCGCCGTCCACCGCCGGGTCTGCGGCGGCGCGGCCAGCCGTGCGACCAGCGCGGGGGCCTCGTCCGCGTCGAGGGTGAGGGCCGCTCTGGCGATCTCGCCCAGCGCGGGCAGCTCGGCCGCGGTGATCACACGCGCCCCAGGTGGGTGGCGACGACGTCGCGCGACTTGGGATGGAAGCACGCGTGCTCCTGCGGGACGCCCTCGGTCAGCCCGAGCACGGGACGGCCCGTCTCGCACTCCTCGGTCCTGAACGGGCAGCGCCTGGCGAACAGGCACCCGGCGTCCTCGTGGCCGGCGTCCAGCGCCTCGGTCGGCACCACAGGCTCGGGTCCCGGCTCCTCCAGGCCGTGCAGCACGGGGATGGCCGACAGCAGCGACTGGGTGTAGGGGTGCACGGGGTCGGAGATGATCGTGTCGACCGAGCCGCGCTCGATGACCTGGCCGCGGTAGATGACGTACAGCTCGCCGTCGTCGCCGATGTAGCGCGCGGTGGCCACGTCGTGGGTGATGAACAGCACGCTCACGCCGAGGCGTTCGCGCAGGTCCTTCAGCAGCGCCAGGATACCGAGCCGGAGCGAGACGTCGATCATGGAGGTGGCCTCGTCGGCGACGAGCATCTCGGGGTCGACCGTGAGGGCGCGGGCGATGACCACGCGCTGGCGCATGCCGCCGGACAGCTGGTGCGGGTAGCGGCCGATCACGCTGGCGGGGTCGAGGCCGACCAGGCCGAGGACCTCGTGCGCGCGCTCGTCGATCCACGACTTGGGCCTGCGCGTCTGCTTGGCGCGCAGCTCCAGCGGGGCCCGCAGCGTCTGGTGGATGGTGCGGGTGGGGTTCAGGGCCGAGTAGGGGTCCTGGTGGATCATCTGGACCTTGCGGAAGAGCCGGTCCTTCGGCGAGGTCACGCTGACGCCGTCGATGGTGATCTCGCCGGTGTCGTAGGTCTCCAGGCCGGCGATGATCCTGCCGAGCGTGGTCTTGCCGCACCCCGACTCGCCGATGAAGGAGGCGGCCCCGCCCTTGGGGATCTGGAAGTCCACCCCGCGCAGCGCCTGCACCGTACGGCCCGCCAGCACGCTTCCGCGCTGCTTGAAGGTCTTGGTGATGCCCTTGCCGCTGATCATGCGTGCTCCTTCACCTTGACCGCGTGGCAGGCGATGATCCGGTCCCCGTGGGGGATGGCCTCGGGGTCGACGGTGTCGCACACGTCCATGCGCAGCGGGCAGCGCTCCCTGAACACGCACCCCTCCTTCGGCACGGTGGTCAGCGTCGGCGGCCTTCCCGGCAGCGCCTGCGCCTGGTTGATGTCACCCGTCAGGCGCGGGATGGCCCTGATCAGGCCGCGCGTGTAGGGGTGCTGCGGGTCGGCGAGCACCTCGCGGGTGGGGCCCTGCTCGACGATGCGGCCGCCGTACATGACCGCGAGGCGGTCGGCGACCTCGGCGACCACGCCGATGTCATGGGTGATGATCATGGTGGTCAGCCCGCGCTCGGCGTGCACCTCGCGGATGATCCGCAGGATCGTCGCCTGGGTGATCATGTCGAGCGCGGTCGTCGGCTCGTCGAGCACGACCAGGTGGGCGTTGAGCACCAGCGCCAGCATGATGCCGACGCGCTGGCGCATGCCGCCGGACAGCTCGTGCTGGTGGGAGTCGAGCACCCGCGCGCCGTCCAGGCCCATGCGGCCCAGCAGCTCCTTGGCCTCCCTCACCAGTCCGCGCAGATCCTCGACGCCGTGCGAGCGGCCCAGGTCGAGCAGCTGCTTGCCGACGGTCTTGAGCGGGTTGAGCGAGTTCTGGGCGGCCTGGAAGACGTAGCCGATGTGGGCGCCCCTGGCCTTGCGCAGCTGCTCGCCCTGGAAGGACACCACGTCGCCGAGGTCGTCGATCTCGACGCTGCCTGCGCTGATGCGTCCGGGCGGTTGCACCGCGTTGAGCAGCGAGAAGGCCAGCGTGGACTTGCCCGAGCCCGACTCGCCGACGATGCCGGTGATCGTGCCCGCCGCCAGCTCCATGCTGACATCCCGTACGGCGGGCAGCTCGCCCGCCGGGGTCTTGTAGACGACCGTGAGGCCGTCGATGCGCACTCCCGGCGCTTGTTTCGCCACTTCCTACTCCTCGCGCAGCCGGGGGTTGAAGATCTCGTCCATGGCGTCCACCACCAGCACGATCCCCAGCGTGAGCAGCAGGATCGCCAGCAGCGGCGCCAGCAGGTAGCCGAGAGCGGTCGGTGTGATCATGGCGCCGGCCTGGAAGACGGCGAGGTTCAGCATCACGCCCCAGTTGTCCGACTCGTAGGGGAGCACGCCCAGGAAGAACAGGCCGACCTGCGCGTAGACGGCGCCGGTCACCGCGATGAGCATGTTCATCGCGATGTAGGGCGCCATGCTGGGCAGCAGTTCCTTGCCGATGATGTGCGTCGTGGACAGGCCGAGCCCGCGCGCCGCCTCGATGAAGCCGCGCTCGCGCAGGGAAAGCGTCTGCGCGCGGACGGCTCGGGCCACCCCGCCCCAGCCGAGCAGGCCGAGCACCAGCCCCATCTGGACGGGGTTGCCGAACTTCCACACCGTCGCCAGCACCAGCAGCAGCGGCAGACCGGGGATGGTGAGCTTCATGTCGGTGATCCGCATGAGCACCGTGTCCCAGCGGCCGCGCTTGAAGCCCGAGTACAGGCCGAGCGCGGTGCCGAGGACCACCGTGATGAGCGCGGTCACCGCGGCGCTGAGCAGCACGTAGCGCGAGCCGGTGATGACCAGCGCGAGCACGTCCCTGCCCTGCGGGTCGGTGCCGAACCAGTGCTCCCAGCTGGGCGGCTGGGTGATGGCGTCGGGGTTGTCGGGCAACTGGGCGGGGAAGAACATCGGCCCGAAGACGCCCATGAACGCGAAGCCGAGAATGATGACGACCCCGACCATGCGGCTGGGCTTGCGCTTCATGACGCGCCAGACGCCGTTCCAGAAGTTGCGGCGAATGGTCGCCGAGGTGCTCTCCAGCACGATGCTCATGGGACCTCCTTCGTCGGCCCCATGAGCGAGCCGCTGTGTCTCATTGTTCGTTCGCTTCGCTCACTCACGAGGCCTCCTCCCCGCTGCGGACCCGTGGGTCGATCACGGTGTAGAACAGGTCGGCCACGATGTTGGCCACGATGACCGACACGGTGATCAGCAGGAACGCGCCGCCCATGAGGGCGTAGTCGCGCAGGGTGATGCTGTCGATGAGCAGCAGGCCGAGCCCCGGATAGTTGAAGATCTTCTCGATGAAGACGGCGCCGCCGAGCAGCAGCCCCAGCGAGAGCGCGAGGATCGTGAACAGCGGCAGGATCGCGTTGCGGGCGATGTAGCGGAAGATGATCGAGCGCTTCATCCCGCGCAGTTCGGCGGCCAGGATGAAGTCATCGCCGAGGACCGTCACGACGCTCGACTTCATGGCCAGGATCCAGCCGCCGTAGGCCGACAGCGCGTAGGTCGCCACCGGCAGGACGGCGTGTTCGGCCAGAGAGCCGAGGTATCCGGCGTTGAAGCCCGGCTCGAACAGGATGTCCACCGGCCCGTCGTGAGGCAGGATCGGGATCAGCGTCGCGAAGATGACGACCAGCAGCATCGCCAGCACGTACTGCGGGATGCCGTGCAGCAGCGAGCCGGAGATGGCCAGGGCGTCGCCCAGCTTGCCGGTGCGCTTGATCGCGGCGTACACGCCCAGGATCACACCCACCAGGAAGCTGAGCAGGGTGCCGAGCAGCACCGGTAGAACGGTCCACTTGGCCGCGTCGGTGAGGACGTCGAGGACGGGCGTGCCAGGCCTGGTGACCGAGACGCCGAGGTCGAAGCGGAGCAGGCCGCTCATGTAGTCGACGTACTGCTCGCCCATGGATCCCGACGGCAGGAACCCGTACATCACCTTGGTGGCCTGCATCGCCGCCTCCGGCGACATGCCGCCCTCGACGAGCTTCTCGTAACGGGCGGCGACCGGGTCGCCGGGGATGTTGTTGACGATGAAGAAGCTGATCGTGGCGACCACGAGGATCATGACGAACCCGCGGGCCAGGTGGCCCGCGAGTCGGCGTGCGATAACCGTCATGGGCGCTACTGCTTCGCCTTGACCAGACCCTGCTGGATCCAGACACCCGAGGGAAGGACGCCGGTTCCCAGACGCAGGACCTCGTCGTCGTGGGGCCAGCCGGTGAAGCGGCTGTTGTTGACGAACTGGTTGTTGATGTAGTCCCACAGCTGGATGACCGGGAGGTCCTGGTTGGCGGCCATGGCCAGCTGGCTCATGATCGGCTTGGCCTCGTCGGGGCCCACCGAGTTCAGCTTGGCGGTGAGCTCGCCGGGGTTGATCTTGGCGCCGTCGACCTCGATCTCCTCGGGGCTGCCCATCCAGTTGCCGGACTTGCCCGCGGGGGAGTGCTTGATCTTGCCGCCGACGTTGGCCCAGCCGTTGGAGACGCCGTAGAGGCGCTGGAAGATGTCGTAGGGCGCGGGGCCGAGCGCGATCAGCCAGAAGCCGACGTCGTACTTACCGGCCGCCAGCTCCTCGAGGTAGACCGGGTAGTCGGCGGTGGTCACGACCTCCGCGTCGATGCCGGCCTTGATGAGCTGGCTCTTGATGTTCTCCTGGGCCGACAGCCAGTCGGAGAAGCCGGCGGGCGCGTGCATGGAGACCTTCCACGGCGTGCCGTCGGCCAGGGTCCACTTGCCGTCCTTCTTGGTCAGGCCCGCGGTCTTGAACTCCTCCTCGGCCTTGGCCAGGTCGGCCTTGTACGGCTCCAGCTTGGGCAGCGTGTCGGGGATCCAGGCGGCGGCGGCCTTCTGGTGGATGCCGCTCGTGGTGGTCGCAGGGGTGCCGCCCTCGGGCGAGGCGACCTTGGTGACCTGCTCGCGGTCGATGAGGTAGGCCAGGCCACGGCGCACGTGCACGTTGTCGTACGGCTTCTTGCTCTGGTTGAAGGCCATGCTCACGGCCACGGGGGAGTAGCCCTTGATGACCTCGCTGCCCGGCGCGGCCTTGATCCGGTTCATCACGTCGGTCGGAGCGGCGACGAAGCCGGAGTGGTCGAGCTTGCCCTGGGTGAGGTAGTTCCAGATCTGCTCGTTGCCGGTGTAGTTGAGGAACTTCACCTGCGAGGGGGCCACGTTGGCGGCGTTGAAGAAGTGCTTGTTCTTGACCAGCAGCGCCTCGCCGGGGTTGACCCTCTCCAGCACGAAGGGGCCGCCGGCGACGTCCTTCGGCGGCGCGAAGGCGATCACCTTCTGGCCGAGCGCGGTGATCTCCTCGCGGGCCTTCTCCGCCTCGGGACCGTCACCGCGGGCGGTCTTGATCGTGTCCCAGATGGTGGCCGGCACCGCGCTGCTCCACACGTGGGAGGGCAGCACCGTGGTGTCGAGCACGCCGCGCGCGAACTTGGGGCTGGGGTTGGCGGGGTCCTGCGTGATCTTGATGGTCTTGTCGTCGACGACCGTGACCTCGGCCGCCGCGCCCGCCGCGCCGGGGGTGACCGCGAAGGCGGTGCTGCCCTGGGTGTAGGCGAGGGCGATGGAGAGCTTCACGTCCTCGGCGGTGACCGGCTTGCCGTCGGACCACTTGGCGTTCGGCTGCAGCTTGAGCGTGATGGCGGAGTTGTCCGGCTCGATCTCCCAGCTGGCGGCCATGCCCGGCAGCGCCTTGTTGGGGTCGGTCAGGTGGTTGACGACCCACCCGATCTTCATCGTCGTGTAGCCGGGGAAGGCGTTGCCCTTGGGGTTGTAAGGGTTGGCCGGCGCGCTCGCGTCGATGCCGGGCCTGTTCACGTCGATCGTGGTGAAGAGGCCGCCACTGGCGCTCCCACCGCCCGCGGGCTTGTTGTCGGTGCTGCTGCACGCTGTCGCCGTGGCGAGACCGAGCAGCGCCACTACGGCTGCTAGTCGCTTCATGTACCGCTCCGTGGGGGGCTTATCGATGGGTCCGGATAGATCGGGGATTGTCCGGACCCTATGGTCAGCCCGCGGATGCGTCAATAATCTCCAGAGGTTGTGAGGTGAATGTAACTTTCCTTCATCGCACGTCACGCTGGAGAAAGGCTGTCACAGGGGGGTGGGGTCGGACGGCGTGCCGGGGCGCGCAGGGACCTGCGTAGTGTATCCGCTGGTCAGCCGGTGTCGAAGAGCCCGTTGACCCGCGTGTTGGCGGCTTTCGGCGCCGCTGTGATGGTGCCGGTGCAGACGAGGAAGTGCGCTGTCGGGTGCCTGCCGCTAGATCGTCTCCCAGGGCTCGTCGGCGTAGAGCCCGAGCAGGCGGGCGGCGAAGGCGCCGTCGAGCGGCAGCGGCGCGTCCTCCAGTCTGCCCACCATGACCACGCCGTGGGAGTTGGTGAGGAAGACCGACTCGAAGGAGGGCAGGTCGCCGATCGCGACGGGGCGGCGCTCCTGCGGGATGCCTGCGGCCCGCAGGCGCCGCTCCATCACCTGCATGGTGACGCCGTGCAGCATCGGCGCGTCCGGCCAGATCACCGCGGCGCCGTCGAAGCAGCCCACGTTGGTGATCGTGCCCTCGGACACCAGCCCCTCCGCCGTGGTGAACAGCGCCTCGTCGAAGCCCCGCGCCCGGGCGCGCGCGCCGTAGTAGCCCTGGGCGAAGCCGCCGGTGTGCTTGATGTGCGGCAGGAAGCGCTGGTGGACGACGGACGTGACGGTCCTGGGCGAGGTGGCGGCCTCCTGGGGCGGCCGCACGGTGACGAACAGGTGCAGCCTGTCGGCCTCCAGCACGTGGACCCGCACGCTGGCGTCGTCGATGTCGTCGCCGAGCGCGGTCCTGATCGAGTCGAGGACCGACCCGGTGTCGAGCCCGGCGTCGTAGAGTTCGAGGTTGGCCGCTTCGAGACGGGCCAGGTGCAGCTCGAGCCCCCTGGTGCGGCGACCGCGCACCTGCATGGCGGTGAAGTGCCCGTTGCGGGCGAGCATGGGCAGGGTGGCGTCGGGCCCGGCGATCCTGCCGTCGATGACCGTGATCACGTGTCCAGGCTACGTTCGCCGCCAGGGGATGCGAAGGTAGCAAGCGTTTGGTTTGATCTGGCCATGGACGAACGTGAGGTGGCCGACCGGCTCGAGATCACCGGGCTGCTGGCCCGCTACACCAGGGCGATCGACACGGGCCGGTGGGAGGTTCTCTCGGAGGTGTTCACCCCCGACGCGGTGATCGACTACCGGGCGGCGGGCGGGATCGCCGGAGGGCTCGAGGAGGTGCGGGCCTGGCTGGCCGAGGTGCTGGCGCACTGGCCTGGAAGGCTGCACCTGGTCGGCGCGCCGGTGATCGACTTCGCGGACGGCGAGGCCGTGGTCGTCGCGCCGTTCACCGACACGCTCTCGCCCTCCAGGGAGATGGTCGGCGCGGACGCCAAGGGGCTGTGCCAGGGCGGCGGGTGGTACCGCCACCGCATGGTCCGCACGCCGTCGGGATGGCGCAGCAGGGAGCTGGTCGAGGAGCAGGCCTGGCGGACCATCGGGTGAGCCGGCCTCCGCGTGACCAGGCCCGCCCCGCACGCCCGGGTGGCGTGATGGACGGGCCCTGGCCGGTGACCTCGGTGGGCTATAGGGGGCCTGCCGCCGTACCCGCGGAGAGCCTGGACAGCGCGAGAGAGGCGTACAGGGCGGCGCCGTCCGGCAGGACGGCGTCGTCGAACTGGGCCTCCGGCGAGTGGTTGTACGGCGCGTCGGCGGGGTCGCGGTCGCTCGGGCACGCGCCGAGGAAGATGAAGGCCCCTGGGACGTCCTCCAGCACGTAGGAGAAGTCCTCCGAGCCCGTGACCGGCTGGGGGGCGACGAAGAAGCGGCCGGGGCCGAACAGTTCGTCGATGGTCCTGCCGGCGAAGGCGGCCTCGTCAGGGGCGTTGACCGTGACCGGGTAGCCCATGCCGAACGAGGCCTCCACGCTCAGACCGTGCGCCGCCGCGATGCCCTCGACCAGCTGCACGGCGCGCTGCTTGACGCGGGCCCTGTTGTCCTTGCTGAAGGTCCTGATCGTGGCGGAGAAGCGGGCGTCGTCGGGGATGACGTTGTCGACGGTCCCGGCGTGGAAGCTGCCCACGGTCACCACGACGGGGTCGAACACGTCGAAGGTCCTGGTCACCATCGTCTGCAGGGCTGTGACCATCTCGCAGGCGGCGGGGACGGGGTCCAGGGCGCGGTGCGGGCTGGAGCCGTGGCCGCCGCGGCCCTTCACGTGCACGTCGAGCGTGTCGGCGGCGGCCATGATCGGGCCGCCGCGCGAGGCGAACACCCCCGGCGGCAGCATGGCCGAGACGACGTGCATGCCGTAGGCGGCCACGGCGCGCGAGCCCGCGGCGTCCAGGACGCCCTCCTCGATCATGTACTTGGCGCCCTCGTAGCCCTCCTCGCCGGGCTGGAACATGAACACCACGTCCCCGGCCAGCTCCTCGCGCCGCGCCGCGAGCAGATGCGCGGCGCCCGCGAGCATCGCGGTGTGCAGGTCGTGGCCGCAGGCGTGCATCCTGCCCTCGTGCGAGGAGATGTAGGGCAGGCTGTTGCGCTCGGCCACGGGCAGCGCGTCCATGTCGCCGCGCAGCAGGACGGCGGGCCCCGGCCTGCCACCCCGCAGCACCGCGGTGACCGAGCTGAGCGACTCTCCCGTGCTGATCTCCAGCGGCAGGCCGTCCAGCGCGGCCAGCACCTTCTCCTGCGTGATGGGCAGGTTGAGGCCGATCTCCGGGGTCGTGTGAAGCGAGTGGCGGAGCTGCACGAGCTCGTCCCGCATGTCCTGCGCGGATTCAAGAAGCGACATGCACCACATTCTTCATGTGTCCGCTATGAGCAGGACAAGTGGCTCTTTGTAGGATCGGGAGGATGACTGAGCGTAAGCCCATCCAGAGCTGGCTGTCGGACATGGACGGCGTCCTCGTGCACGAGGGGCACCCCGTCGCCGGGGCCGACGTGTTCATCAAGCGCCTGCGCGACTCGGGCAAGAGCTTCAGAGTGCTCACGAACAACTCGATCTACACCCCTCGCGACCTCGCCGTACGGCTGCGCGCCGCGGGCCTGGAGGTGCCGGAGGAGTCCATCTTCACCTCCGCCCTCGCCACCGCCCGCTTCCTCGACGACCAGCGCCCCGGCGGCTCGGCCTACGTGATCGGCGAGGCCGGGCTGACGACCGCGCTGCACGAGGTCGGCTACGTGCTCACCGACCTCGACCCCGACTACGTGGTGCTCGGCGAGACCAGGACCTACAGCTTCACCCAGATCACCAGGGCGATCAGGCTCATCGAGGGCGGCGCGCGGTTCATCGCCACCAATCCCGACCCCGTGGGTCCCTCGAACGAGGGCTCGCTGCCCGCCTGCGGCGCCGTGGCCGCGATGATCACCAAGGCGACGGGCGTCGAGCCGTACTTCGTCGGCAAGCCCAACCCCATGATGATGCGCCACGCGATCAACGCCATCGACGGACACAGCGAGAGCACCGCGATGATCGGCGACCGCATGGACACCGACATCGTCTGCGGCATGGAGGCCGGCCTCTACACGATCCTGGTGCTCACCGGCGTGACCCAGCGAGGCCAGATCGACCGTTTCCCCTTCAGGCCCTCGCGGGTGGTCGAGTCCGTCGCCGACCTGATCGACCTGGTCTGACGCCGTGCACAGGATCTATCTGGAGCTGGGGCCGAAGAAGGTCTTCGCCTGCTCCCTCGACTGGCCCGGCTGGTGCCGGGTGGACAAGTCGGAGGAACTGGCCATCGACCGGCTCACCGGCTACGCGCCCCGCTACTGGGTGATCGCCGAGCGGGCCGGCCTCGACTTCGAGCCCGGCGAGCCGATGGTCGTCGAGCGGGTGAAGGGCAGCTCCACCACCGACTTCGGGGCTCCCGACGCCGAGCCCGCCGCCGACTCCGGGCCCTTCGACGCCGCGACCGCGGCCCGCGACGTGGCGCTGCTGCGCGCGGCGTGGGCGCTGTTCGACGAGTGCGCCGCCGTCACTCCAGAGGAGCTGCGCAAGGGGCCGCGCGGCGGCGGGCGCGACCGCTCCAAGATGGTCGCCCACGTGACGGAGGCCGAGCGCTCCTACGCCCGCCAGCTGGGCGTGAGGTATCCGCCCTTCAAGTCGCAGGCCGACCGCGAGGCCATGCGCGAGGAGCTGGCGGCGGTCCTGCTGGCGGGTGGCTCGGGCGCCTGGTCGAGCCGCTACGCGGCCCGCCGCATCGCCTGGCACGTCATCGACCACCTCTGGGAGATGGAGGACCGCAGGTCGCCCTCGTAGGCGGCGCCTTACCGCTTCGCCAGACGAATGAGGCGGGGCAGTGAGGCGATGTGACCGGCCAGGTAGTCGCCCAGCGCCTCGGGCACCAGGTGCCGGGAGGCGATCTCGGAGGGGTCGAGTCTCAGCCGCTCGACCTCGTAGACGCCGCGGGTGGGGTCGTCCCACTCGGGGCCGTGGCGCAGGGCGGGGTCCATGGAGACCAGGCGGCAGCCGTACACGTGCTGGGTCTTCACCGCGCCCTTGTAGGGATAGGACAGCGTGGTCAGCGGGGTGACGGCGGAGACCACCGCGCCCAGCTCCTCCAGCAGCTCCCTGCGCAGGGTGTGCTCCAGGCTCGCGTCACCGGGTTCGACGTGCCCGCCGGGAACCGACCAGTAGAGCGGCCTGCCGGGGACCGTCCGCCGGAAGAGGACCAGGCGCTCATCGTCGTCGAGTAGGACACCTCGGACACTCGGTTGCATAATGACCCTCCATCTCCCTGAGGTAGCCTAACTTACGGTTGCGTAGCTTGAAGGAGATGATCTTTATGGTGATGAGTCAGACAGAGCTCCTGCACGAGCTGGAGCCCGTGGTGGCGGGCGAGCTCGACCGCCACCTCAAGGTGGCCAAGGAGTGGTTCCCCCACGAGTACATCCCGTGGAGCGAGGGCCGCAACTACGACGGCGTCTTCGGGGGCGACGCCTGGCAGGAGTCCGACTCGACCCTCCCCGAGGCGGCCCGCGTCTCGCTGATCGTCAACCTGCTCACCGAGGACAACCTGCCCAGCTACCACCACGAGATCGCGACCACGTTCGGCCGCGACGGCGCGTGGGGCACCTGGGTCGGCCGCTGGACCGCGGAGGAGGGCAGACACGGCGTCGCCATCCGCGACTACCTGACCGTCTCGCGCGCGGTGGACCCGATCGCGCTCGAGCGCGCCCGCATGGTCCACATGGAGGGCGGCTTCCAGACCGAGTACGGCACCATGCTCCAGCAACTGGCCTACGTCTCCTTCCAGGAGCTGGCCACCCGCATCTCGCACCGCAACACCGGCAGGGCCTCGGGCGACCCCACCTGCGAGCGCCTGCTCGCCAAGATCGCCGCCGACGAGAACCTCCACATGCTCTTCTACCGCAACCTGCTCAAAGCGGCCTTCGACCTCGACCCGAACCAGACGATGCGCGCGATCACCGACGTCGTGACGACCTTCCAGATGCCGGGCTCGACCATCGAGGGCTTCACCCGCAAGGCCATGATCATCGCCCACGAGGGCATCTACGACCTGCGCCTGCACCTCGACGACGTGCTCATGCCCGTCCTGCGCCAGTGGGCGGTCTTCGACAAGAGCGACCTCGACGGCGACGGCGCCAAGGCCCGCGACGAGCTGGCCGCCTTCCTGGAGAAGACCGACGCGACGGCCGCCAGGTTCGTCGAGCGCAGGGAGGAGCGCAAGGCGCGCGCCGCCGCCATGCGATGATCTCCGAATGGCTTTGATGATTGCCATTCCCCTCGCGATCACGCTGATCCTGCTGGCCACGGCGGCGCAGCGTCTGCTCGGCGTCAGATTCGGCGCGGTCCGCACGGCGCTGGCCGCGCTGCTGGCTCTCGCGCTCGCCGGGCCGTTCCTGTCGCCCGTCCTGGAGTCCTTCAGGGGTCTCGACGCCGACAAGGACCCCGGCATCGGGCCGATGTGGGTGCTGATCCTCGTCTCGATGTGCGTGGTGCTGATCCCCATGGTCATCCTGGTGATCGGTGAGGCGCTCGTGCCGCCGGGCTCGGTCCCTGGGCCGATCGAGCTGGTCAGGTCGTTGCGCGGGCGCCTGTCCCGCGCCCGCCGTTACTCCCAGATCACCAGGATCGCCTTCAGGCACGGCCTCGGCCCCTATCTGAGGGGCAGGGGCGGCGACCCCGGCGACAGGAGCGGCAGGGCGCGGCTGGCCCGCTCGCTGCGCGAGGCGCTCGACGACGGCGGCGTCACCTTCGTCAAGCTCGGCCAGGTGCTGTCCACCAGGCGCGACCTGCTCCCGCCCGAGTTCATCGACGAGCTCGGGCGGCTGCAGGACCACGTCAACCCCGCGCCGTGGGAGCAGATCTCGCAGGTCGTGGACCTCGACGCGTTCGCCTCCTTCGACCGCACCCCGCTGGCCGCCGCCTCGATCGCCCAGGTCCACGCCGCCCGCCTGCACACTGGCGAGGAGGTCGTCGTCAAGGTCCAGCGCCCCGGCATCGGGGCGGTCGTCGCCAGGGACCTCGACATCGTCGCCAGGCTGGCCGCCACGCTGGAGACCAGGACGAGGTGGGGCCGCTCTCTCGGCCTCAAGGAGCTGGCGGCCGGCTTCTCCGTCGCCCTGCGCGAGGAGCTCGACTTCCGCGTCGAGGCGGCCAACATGGCCGCGGTCGCGGCCTCGGGCGGCGGCGCGGTGACCTATCCGGCGCCGCACACCCCGCTCTGCAGCGAGAAGGTGCTGGTCATGCAGCGCCTGTCGGGCAAGCCGCTGAGCACCGCCCAGGACTTCGAGGGCCCCGCGCTGGCCCGCACGCTGCTCGACTGCCTGCTGCGGCAGATCCTGCTCGACGGCGTCTTCCACGCCGACCCCCATCCCGGCAACATCATGCTGCTGTCCGACGGCTCGGTCGGCCTGCTCGACTTCGGCTCGGTCGGACGCCTCGACGCCTCCCTGCGCGCGGCGCTGCAGCGCTTCCTGATGGCCATGGACAGGCAGGACCCCCTCGGCGTGACCGACGCGCTGCTCGAGGTCGTGCCCAGGCCCGAGGAGATCGACGAGGCGGCGCTGGAGCGGGCGCTCGGCCAGTTCATGGCCAGGCACATGGGGCCGGGGACGGACAGCGCCGTGATGTTCACCGACCTGTTCAAGATCGTCTCCGAGTACGGCCTGTCGATCCCGCCCGAGGTCGCGGCGGTCTTCAGGGCGCTGGCCACGCTCGAGGGCACACTGGTGCGGCTCTCGCCCGGCTTCAACCTGATCGGCGAGGCCAGGGAGTTCGCCGCCCGCTACCTGGCCGAGCAGATCGGCCCCACCACGGTGAAGGAGGCGGTGGCCCAGGAGGTCACCGCGCTGCTGCCGATGCTGCGCCGCCTGCCCAGGCGGGTGGAGCGCATCGCCAGCGCGGCCGAGCACGGCCGCTTCTCGATGAACGTGCGGCTGCTCGGCGACGAGCGCGACCGGCGCTTCCTGACCGGCCTGCTGCACCAGACGCTGCTGACGGTGCTCGGGGCGACGGCGGGGCTGATGGCGGTGATGCTGCTGGGCATCGAGGGCGGACCCACCGTGATCACGGGACGGATGTCGCTGTACGAGCTGATCGGCTACAACCTGCTGGTGATCAGCGCGATCCTGGTCCTGCGCGTGCTCATCCTCGTCTTCCGCCCGCGCGAGTGAGCGTCAGATCTCGCGGCGCAGGCGCTTGACGTCGGCGCGCTGCTTCTTGGCCGACAGGCGGCGCTCGACCGAGCCCCTGCTCGGCTTGGTGGGACGGCGCCGCTTGGGCGGTGGCGCGATGGCCTCCCTCACCCGCTGGGCCAGGCGCTGAGCGGCGGCCTCACGGTTGCGCAGCTGGGAGCGGTACTCCGACGCCGCCACGGTGATCACCGGGGACGGCAGCCGCTCCAGCGCCCTGGCCTTCAGCGCCTCGGGCAGCGCCGAGGTGGCCGAGAGGTCGAACAGCAGCTCCACCCGGCTGTCGGTGGTGTTCACCCCCTGGCCACCCGGCCCCGACGAACGGGAGAAACGCCACACGAGCTCGTCGCCTGGAATGGCGATCGAGTCGTTGACGATCAACGGGCCTGTCATGCGGAACACCTCCTCTTCCGGAACCGTACCCGGGTGACATATGCCCGCGGCAACGCAATTTTCCCCTGCAACCATTCCGCAAGCCGCCGATGGCACCATTTCCCGAAACGTGGGGAGTGATCATGGCGGGGATCGTCGGTGTGCACGGCATCGGCAAGTACAACTACTACCTCCAGTCCGGCAGGTCCGTGGAGGGCGCGGCGGAGGCGATGCGGGTCAAGTGGAACCGCTATCTCGGGGCGGGTCTCGGGGGCGAGCCCGGCGTCTGCTTCGCCGAGGTGGCCTACTACGCCCATCACCTCAACGACCACGGCAAGGTCAGGCGGGTGGAGGAGATGCGCGCCGCCGAGGAGCGGGTCTTCGTCGAGTGGGCCAGGCAGCTCGGGGTGGGGGAGAGCTTCACCGGCGCCCTGAAGGCGCTCACCGGATGGCTGCTGGCCAGGCTCGACACCAGGGCGGCGGCCTTCGCCGCGCTGTTCTGCCCCGAGGTGGCGGCCTACCTCACCGACGAGGCCAGGCGCGAGCGCTGCCGCCGGGACGTGGCCGAGGTGCTGAGGCGGCGCGCCCCGCGCGTGGTGGTCGCGCACTCCCTGGGCAGCGTCGTCGCCTACGAGACCCTGCACGCCAACCCCGACATCGAGGTGGACCTGCTGATCACCCTCGGCAGCCCGCTCGGCATGCGCAACGTGGTCTTCGAGCGGCTCTATCCCGCTCCCGCGGACGGCAGGGGCGAGCGGCCCAAGGGCGTGAAGCGCTGGGTCAACATCGCCGACAGGCACGACATCGCGGCCATCCCTCCCGGGCTCGGCGGCTGCTTCACGGGCGTGGACGCCGAGGCGCTGGTCGACCTCGACTGGCTCGACTTCCACACCGTGGAGAAGTACCTCGGCTGCGGCGCACTGAACGCGCACCTACGGCCATTCCTGGCATAGTGACGCGGGTGGAAAATGCCTTTCAAGTGGATCTGCGTGGTGTCGTCGACCTGCTGAGCCGCCACCTCTACTCCAGTCCCCGCGTCTACGTGCGAGAACTGCTGCAGAACGCGGCCGACGCCATCACCGCACGCGGGGAGGGCGAGGGCCGGATCGCGATCGAGGTGGGCGAGGGCGGCCCCGCGGGTCTCGTGCGCGTGCACGACAACGGGATCGGCCTGACCGAGGCCGAGGTGCACACGCTGCTGGCCACGATCGGCCGCTCCTCCAAGCGCGACGAGCTCGGCTTCGCCAGGCACGAGTTCCTCGGCCAGTTCGGCATCGGGCTGCTGTCGGGCTTCCTGGTGGCCGACGAGATCCACGTCGAGACCAGGTCGGTGACCGGCACCCCCACCGTGAGCTGGATCGGAAGGTCCGACGGCACCTACTCGGTGGCCGCCGCGGCCACCGAGCGCGAGGAGCCGGGCACGACCGTCACGCTGAAGGCACGCAGGGACGCCGCGGAATGGGTCGACGAGCGCACCGTCACCGAGCTGGCCGCGCTGTACGGCTCGCTGCTGCCCGGCAGGGTGAGCGTGAACGGCGTCGCCACCACCGTCGAGGGCCCGCCGTGGCTGGCCGCGCACGAGACCCCCGACGCGCGCAGGGCCGCGCTGCTGGAGTACGGCAGGCAGCTGTTCGGGTTCACCCCCTTCGACGTCATCGACCTGGACGTGGCGGAGGCCGGACTCACCGGCGTGGCGTTCGTCCTGCCCAGCCCCGCCAACCCGACCGCGCGCGCCACCCACCGCGTCTACCTCAAGCGCATGCTGCTCACCGAGCGCGCCGAGGGCGTGCTGCCCGACTGGGCCTTCTTCGCCCGCTGCGTGCTGGACGCGGGAGAGCTGCGCCCGACCGCGAGCCGCGAGGCGCTCTACGAGGACGACCTGCTGGAGCACACCCGCGACCAGCTCGGCCGCCAGCTGCGCGAGTGGCTGGTCAGGCTGGCCGAGACCGACCCCGCCAGGCTGCGCGCCTTCCTGCGCCTGCACCACCTCGGCGTCAAGGCCCTGGCCCTGCACGACGACGACATGCTGCGCCTGGTCGACAGGTGGCTGGAGTTCGAGACCAGCGACGGCCCCATGACGCTCGCCCAGTTCAGGACCCGCCATCCGAAGGGCCGCTTCACCTCGAGCGTGGACGAGTTCCGCCAGCTGTCGGCCGTGTCGGGCGCGCAGGGCGTCGGCCTGGTCAACGGCGGCTACGTCTACGACAGCGACATCTTGCAGCGCCTGCGCCGAATCGACCCCGACGCGGGTCTCGAGCGCCTCGACCCGGGCGAGCTGGCCACCCACCTAGGGCCCGTGGACCCCGGAGCCGACCTGGCGGCCAGGCCGTTCATCACGGCGGCGGCCCGCGTGCTCGACCCGCTCGGCTGCGAGCTGGTCCTGCGCGACTTCGACCCCGCCTCGCTGCCCGCCCTCTACCTGACCAGCCGCGCCGCCGAGCACCAGGCCGAGCTGCGCGAGGCCCGCGAGGCCGCCGACGACCTGTGGGCCGACGTGCTGGGCGCGATGGAGCGCACGGTCGCCGCCGAGCGCCCCCGACTGGTGCTCAACCACCGCAACCCGCTGGTGCGGCGCGTGGTCCTGCTCAAGGACCTGTCGCTGGCCGCCACCGCCGTGGAGGCGCTGTACGGCATGGCGCTCCTGCACGGTCACCACCCCCTGCGCGCCGCCGACACCGCCGCCCTGAACCGTTCGTTCCTCGGCCTGCTCGACTGGGCCGTCCTCGGCAAGGAGTGACCATGGCCGACGTGGAAGAGATGCTGGACCAGGCCCGTGAGATGCCGTACGGCGAGGCCAGGTCGATCCTGCTCGAACAGGCGCTCAAGGCCGCCGCCCACGACAGGGAGCTGGCCTTCGAGGTGCGGCTGGAGCTGACCGAGGCCTACCAGTACGGCGCCGAGCCCGCCAAGTCCTTCGCCACCTTCTCCCGCAGCGTCGCCGAGTACGACGCCGACCCCGGGCGCTGGTCGGACTGGCACACCTACAGCCTGCTGTGGCAGTTCAAGTGGATCGCCAGCGACATGCGCCGCTTCCCCGAGATCCCGCTCCAGCGCGCCTACGACGCGCTGGAGGAGATGGAGCGCCGCTACACCCAGGCGGGCTACGGCTCGCACGCCATCCACACCCAGCGCACCTACGTCGCCGAGCACATCGGCGACAGGGCCGCCGCCGACGAGTGGTTCCACAGGTGGCAGACCACCCCGCGCGACGACATGTCCGACTGCGAGGGCTGCGACCCCAGCGGCAAGGTCTGGCACCTGGCCTGGATGGGCCGCGACGAGGAGGCCATCGAACTGGCCGCGCCCGTCGTCGCGGGGCACCTGACCTGTCACGTCCAGCCGCAGGGCATCCTGAGCAACCTGCTGCTGCCGTACGTGCGGACCGGCAGGCTCGAGGCCGCGGCGGCGGCGCACCTGCGCGCCTACCGGCTGGTCCAGGGCGACGCCAACTACGTCGACGACTTCGGCGACCACATGGAGTTCTGCGCGCTCACCGGCAACGAGACGCGCGGCCTGGAGATCCTCCAGCGCGAGCTGCCGCTGCTCGACCGCTCGCCCACGCCCAGCGACCGCATGCACTTCGCCGGCTGCGCCGCGCTGCTGCTGCGCCGCCTCGAGGACCTCGGGCACGGCGGGCTGACCGTCCGCCGTGACGGCAGCGACGTGCCGCTGGACCGGCTGCGGGCCGAGCTGGAGAGCGACGCGCGCGACCTGGCCGCCCGCTTCGACGCCCGCAACGGCACCGGCGAGCAGACCCGCAGGCTGGAGGCGCGCCTGGCGGCCGAGCCGCTGGTGGAGCACCTGCCGCTGACCCCGCACGCCCGCAGGGTGGCCATCCCCGTCACCCAGCCGGTCGCGCCGCCCCCCGCCGCCGGCCCCGCCGAGCTGCTCGACCTGGCCGAGGAGGCCTGGCGGCGCAGCGACCTCGACGCCGCCTTCGCCGCGTGGGAGCGTTACGACGCCGTCAGCGGCGAGGCGAACGGGCGGCGCACGGACGCGCTCGGGCTGGCGGCCGTCCTGGAAGGCGAGCCGGAGGAGGCCGTGCGGCTGTGGGAGCGCGCGGCCGAGCTGCACGGGCAGGCGGGCGACGAGGTGCGGCGGCAGATCACGCTCGGCAGGATCGGCCTGCTCACCCAGGACGTGGCTCTGGTGGAGGAGACCCACCGGTGGCTGCTCGCGCACGGCGACGAGAGCAGGCGCAGCGGCTCGCTGTCCCGCCTGGCCCAGGCCTACGCGGGGGCCGGCAGGACCGAGGAAGCGGTCGCCGCGCTCCAGGGCGCGAAGGAGGGCACGCTGCTGTCACTGCTGGCCCAGCTGCAGGTCGACGAGCCCGTCGCGGTGGAGACGGCCCGCGCGGCCCGGCAGGCGCTGAGGGCCGAGGGCGACGTGCTGACCCTCGCCAGGACCGCGCTGCTGCACGGCCGGCTCATCCAGCGGCACGGCGGCGACCTGGAGGAACTGCTCGGCGCCTTCGGCGAGGTGCTGGCCGTGGCGCCCCGCTCGGAGGCGGAGCTGCGCGCCGTCGCGCACGCCTCCAGGGGCGAGGTGCTGGTCATGGTGGACCGCGCCGCCGAGGCGGCCGAGGACCTCATCGAGGCCGTGGCCCTGTTCACCGCGCTCGGCAGCCCTGACAGCGCCGCGCTCGCCAGGGTGGACCTGGCCACCGCCTACCTCGCCACCGGCAGGCCGATGGACGCCGCGGTCACCGCCGAGGAGGCCATGGCGCTGCTCGACCCCGACGACCTGGACAACAGGACGGCCGTCCAGTGGGCCCGCGCCAACGCGCTCGGCCTGCTCGACGACCACGAGGGCGCGCTGGCCGACTTCACCGCCCTGATCCCGCTCTACAAGGAGCCGATGCAGGCCGCCAGGGCCGCCGACTCGGCCGCCAGGGTCCTGGACAGGCTCGACCGCGACGCCGAGGCCGCCGAGGCGTTCGCCACCGCCGCCGGGTACTACGAGGCGGCGGGCAGCTCGGGGGACAGGGGCCGCATGCTGCGCCGCCGCGCCCTCTCGCTGCACTGGGCGGGGGAGAGCGAGCGGGCGCTGGAGGCGGGCGAGCAGGCTCGCCCGCTGCTGGAGGACGAGCCCTTCGAACTGGCCACGCTCGCCTACGACCAGGCTCGCGTGCTGCAGGCGCTCGACCGCAATCCCGAGGCGGTGGCCCGCGCCCGCGAGGCGCTGGAGCAGTTCACCGCGCTCGGCGACTCCGACGCCGCCGAGACCGCGAAGGAGCTGCTGGGCTGGCTGGAGGACTGATGTTCATCTCCGCTTGACTCGGCTGTCATGGCCGGGTCAGCGGAGCAGGACATACCTGGGGCGTGGAACGCAGAACCTTCCTCGCCGCGACGGCCGCCTCCTTCCTCCTTCCGCCCTCCCGATCCCTGGCAGGCGACCCCTTCACGCTCGGGGTCGCCTCCGGAGACCCCTCCACGGACGGCTTCGTGCTGTGGACCCGCCTCGCGCTCGACCCGCTCAGCGGGGACGGCAGGGGCGGCATGCCCTCCCGCTCCCTCGACGTCGAGTGGCAGATCTCCACCGACGAGCGCTTCTCCAAGGTCGTCAGGTCCGGCACGGCCACCGCCTCGCCCGGCGCCGCGCACAGCGTGCACGTCGAGGCCAGGGGGCTGGAGCCCGGCAGGGAGTACTTCTACCGCTTCAGGAGCGAGGGCAGGCTGTCGCGCACCGGCCGTACCAGGACCACACCCGTCGGCGCGCAGCCGCTCACCTTCGCCGTGGCCGCCTGCGCCCACTACGAGCACGGCTACTACACCGCCTACCGCCGCCTCGCCGAGCAGGAGCCCGACCTGGTCGTGCACCTGGGCGACTACATGTACGAGTACGGCCCGAGCGGCTACACCGCGCTGGCGGGCAAGGTCCGCACGCACACCCCGGGCAAGTGCGCCACGCTGGCCGACTACCGGCTGCGCCACGCGCAGTACAAGAGCGACCGCGACCTGCAGAAGGCGCACGCCGTCGCCCCCTGGCTCGTCGCCTTCGACGACCACGAGCTGGAGAACAACTGGGCGGGCCCGGTCTCGAGCACCGGCGCCCCCGGCTTCGCCCGCCGCCGCGCGGCCGCCTTCAGGGCCTACTACGAGAACATGCCGCTGCGCAGGGCCAGCCTCCAAGGCGCGGTGCTGCGGGTGAACAGGCGCGTCTCCTGGGGCACGCTGGCCCGTTTCCACCTGCTCGACACCCGCCAGTTCCGCGACGACCAGGCCTGCATGGACGGCGTGCGCGCCTCCTGCGACGAGCGCCTGTCGGCCCGCCGCACGCTCCTCGGCGACGACCAGCGGCGCTGGCTGTCGGAGGGCCTGCGCTCCTCCACCACCCGGTGGAACCTCCTCGGCCAGCAGATCATGATGGCCCAGCGCGACTACAAGGTCGGCCCGGGACGCGAGGTCAACCTCGACTCGTGGGACGGCTACGCCCCCGAGCGGACCAGGCTGCTCGGCTGGCTCCAGGAGACCTCCAACCCCGTCGTCCTGACCGGCGACGCCCACATGCACCACGACGCCGAGCTCAAGCTCGACTTCGACGACCCCTCCTCGCCCGTGGTCGCCCGCGAGCTGGTCGCCTCGTCCATCGCCAGCGACGGCGACGGCTACCGCGACAAGGCCTGGATCGCCGAGGCGCTGGCGGAGAACCCGCACATCTCCTACATCGACCAGCGCCGCGGCTACCTGGCCGCCAGGCTCACCTCCACCGAGCTGTCCGTCGACTTCCGCACCCTCGACTACATCTCCCGCAAGGGCGCCCCCGCGAAGACCACCAAGACCGTCACCATCCACGCCGCCGCATCGGCCGGATAGACACGTTGACGGCCTTTCCCCCTCTCTGACGCCGAAGAGCGGCCTGGTCCATGCGGATGCCGCCCGAGTCCGAGGCCACCACCCTGGACGATCTCGCGCACGACTGGTGGGATTGATCCCCATGAACTGGGTCCTGTTCGACTACGGAAACGTCCTGTCCCTCCCTCAGCCGCACTCCGACGTCGAGGCCATGGCCCAGGCCACGGGCCTCGACCTGCCCGCCTTCAGGCAGGGCTACTGGAAGCACCGCCTCGAGTTCGACAGGGGCACGCTCAGCCCCCAGGAGTACTGGTCGCTGGCGCTCGGACGGCAGGCGGGCGAGCAGGAGGTCGACGGGCTCGTCGATCTCGACGTGGCCAGCTGGTCGCACGCCAACGAGGGCACGGTCGCGATCATGCGGCGGCTGCCGCGCGTGGCGCTGCTGTCCAACGCGCCGGTCTGCCTCGCCGACGGCATCGACCGCCTGCCGTGGATGGCCGGGATCGAGCCGCGCTTCTACAGCGGCAGGATGGGCATGGTGAAGCCCGACAGGGAGATCTATCTCGCCGTCCTGGAGGGGCTCGGGGCCGAGCCCGGCGAGGTGACGTTCGTCGACGACCGGCTGGAGAACATCGAGGCCGCCGAGCACGCGGGCCTGGTCGGCGTCCACTTCCGCGACGCCTCCGACCTGGAGCCGCTGCTGCGCTGACCCCGCTCAGCCGAAGGCGTAGCCGTACAGGCCGGGGCCGCTGGCGAGCCTGCGCGCCTTGGCGGGGCGCAGGCCCGCCGACGAACCGGGCACCAGCGTGACCACTCCCCGCCCCGGCGCGGCCACGACCAGGCCGTGGACGGGGCGGCGCACCGACAGCGTGCGGTAGCGGCCGACCGAGGGCAGCGCGGCCAGCGAGGCGCCGAAGTCCCGGCCGCTGCCCTTGATCAGCAGGTCGCGGTGCCTGCTCAGCCCGCCTCGCCTGCCGCCCGCCAGCACCTGCACCGCGTTCTCGCCCGGCACGCCCACCGCCAGCTCGGCGTTTCCATCGCCGTTGAAGTCGCCGGCGGCCAGCGCCGCGCCGAACCTGTCGGAGTAACGCGGCGTCCCCTTGAGCAGCCGCTGCGTCCACGCCTCCCAGCGTCCGGTTCCGTAGCGGACGTGCACCATGCCGTCGCCGTAGTCCATGGCGCGCTGGTTGGCGCTCAACCCCTCACCGGGCACGCCGATCGCCAGGTCGTCGCGGCCGTCGGCGTCGAAGTCGGCGGCGGCCAGCGAGCCGCCGAAGGCGTCCCACTTCTCCGCGGCGCCCTTCACCCCCTGGCTCGACTGCGTGTACTGGACGTTCCTGCGGGTGCGCGGGTTCACCACCGTCACCGAGCCCTGACCGTCGAAGCGGACGGTGTCGGCGGGCGCGCCGATCGCGATCTCGTCCTTGCCGTCGCCGTCGAAGTCGCCGGTGGTCAGCGCCGCGCCGAACTGGTCGGTGACCGCGCCCCGCTGGCGCAGGCCCTTCTGGGTGAGCTGGTAGCGCGCGCGGCTCTTGAATCCGTGGACGACGACCGCGCCGCCCCCGCCCATCGCGGGAGCGCCGATGACCAGTTCGTCGGCTGCGTCGCCGTCGAGGTCGCCTGCCGCCAGCGCCGCGCCGTACCGGTCGGAGCCGCGTCTGGAGGGCGACAGCTGCCTGCCGGCGGTGAGGCCGCCCGTCGAGCCGTGGAAGAGCTGGACGGCGCCGTTGCCGTCGGCGCCGGGAACCGGCGCGCCGAAGAACTCCTCCGACACCCCGACCGCGAGGTCGCCGCAGCCGTCGCCGTCGAAGTCGCCCGCCGCGAGCGCCGAGCCGAAGGAGTCGCCGTTCTCTGGGTTGCCTGGAACGCCGGGCGTGGCCTGGGAGAGGCGCTCCTTGCGGCCCGAGCCGTACATGATCGTGACCGCGCCCGCGCGGGCGTGACCGTCCACGCTGTCGTACGGCGCGGCGATCGCCAGGTCGGCCAGCCCGTCGCCGTCGAAGTCGGAGGGGCGCCCCGCGCACTCCTTCACCGAGGCGGCGGCGGCGGGGGAGGTCGTCGAGGGCAGCGGCAGCAGGGGCAGGGCGAGGCAGGCGGCGGCGAGCAGGGCGGTACGAGAGACGTCCATGCTGGGATGGTCCCCAGGCCCGTAGAACCCGGCCTTAACGCCCAGGGAACGTGCCAGGATAGACGGGTGGACATCGACCTCGCGGACCTGGACTTCTGGCGCAGACCACTCAAGGAACGGCACGAGGCGTTCGCCAGGCTCAGGCAGGCCGACCTGCCCGTCTTCTTCCCCGAGAAGAAGGTCCCGCTGCTGCGTTCGGGCACCGGCTTCTACGCCCTGGTCCGCCACGCCGACGTCGTCGAGGCCAGCCGCAACGCCAAGGTCTTCTCCAGCGAGCCCGCCGTCACCAACCCCGAGCCGCCCGGCTGGGTCAAGCACGTGTTCGGCGAGTCGATGGTCAACATGGACGACCCCCGCCACGCCAGGCTGCGGCGCATCGTCTCGCGCGCCTTCAGCCCCAGGATGCTGCAGGGCCTGCAGGCCGACATCGAGAAGGCCTGCGCGCGCATCGTCGACGACGTGATCGCCAAGGGTCCTGGCGACTTCGTCTCCCAGGTGGCCGCGCGCCTGCCCATCCACGTCATCTGCGACATGATGGGCATCCCCGAGAGCATGCGGGCCAAGGTGCACGAGCACGTCGACGCCTCCACCGCCTACAGCGGCGTACGGCCCAGCCTGCTGCAGAGCGCCAGGCTGGCGGGCAAGAACGTGGTGGCGCTGCTGGCCCTGCAGCGCATGGTCATCCAGCTGGGCCACGAACGGGTCGCCGAGCCGGGCAAGGACCTCGTCTCCGCCCTGGTCACCGCCAACCCCGACGGGGAGAAGCTGACCGACAAGGAGCTGGGCTCCTTCTTCGCGCTGCTGCTGGTGGCGGGCAACGAGACCGCGCGCAACACGATGGCCCACGGCATCAAGCTGCTCACCGACCACCCCGCCCAGCGCGAGCTGCTGATGTCCGACTTCGACGGCCACGTCAACGGCGCCATCGAGGAGATGGTCAGGCACGTCTCGCCGATCATCCAGTTCCGCAGAACCGTCACCGAGGACTTCGCGCTGCGCGGCCTTGAGCTGAAGAAGGGCGACCGCGTGGTCCTCTTCTACGGCTCGGCCAACCGCGACGAGGAGGTCTTCCCCGACGCCGACGCCTTCGACATCACCCGCGACACCAAGCCGCACGTCGGCTTCGGCGGCCCAGGCCCGCACTTCTGCCTCGGGGCCAACCTGGCCAGGCAGGAGATGCGGACGATGTTCCGCGAGCTGCTGACCAGGCTGCCCGACATCAGGTCCGTGGGCGAGCCCGAACTGCTGGTGTCCAACTTCGACAACAGCGTGCGCAGTCAGTCCTTCACCTTCTGAGGCGCCAGCACGTTCGTGGTGATGGTGAAGAAGGTGATCAGCGCAGACACGGCCATCATGCCCGCGCTGATCAGCATGGCCTTGGTGAAGCCCACGTCGAAGCGCGCGGGATCCCCGAGCGCGTCACCGACCAGGCCGACGAAGGGCGGGATCGCCGCCACCGCCAGCAGGCTGCCGGTGCGGGCGACGGCGTTGTTGACGCCGCTGGCCGTACCGGCGTAACGCTCCTGGGCGGTGGCCAGCACGGTCGCGGTCAGCGGCGCGACGGCCGCGGCCAGACCGAGGCCGAAGACGGTGACGGCCGGCAGCACCTGCAGCCAGTAGCTTGAGCCCTCGCCGATCGTGCTCATGAGCAGGAACCCGACGCCCGCCACGAGGATGCCGATCGTCATCGGCAGTCGCGGGCCGTACCGCCTGGCCGTCTCGCCCGCCCGCGCCGACAGCAGCATCATCAGCGCCGTCACCGGCAGCAGCGCCGCGCCCGCGGCGACCTCGGAGAAGCCCGCGACCACGATCAGCTGCAGGGTCAGCAGGAAGAAGACCACGCCCATGGCCGCGTACATGATCAGCGTCACCACGTTGACGGCGGTGAACACGCGGTTGTTGAACAGGCTCACAGGCACCAGCGCATCCGGCGACCTGCGGATCTGCACCGCCACGAAGGCGACGGCCAGCACCACGCCCACGACCAGCGGAATCGGCTGGCCGCTCTCGATCAGCCCGTAGGTGATGCCGGCCAGCGCGAGCGCGGCCAGCACCGAGCCGAGCACGTCGAAGCGGCCCGCCGCCTGCTCGTCCTTCGACTCGGGCACGTGCCTGAGCGTGGTCAGGACGACGATCGCGGCGAACGGCAGGTTGATCAGGAAGGCCCAGCGCCAGCCCGCGGTCTGCACCAGCCAGCCGCCCAGCAGCGGGCCGATCGCGCTGGCCACACCGCCGAGCCCGGACCAGGCGCCCACCGCCCTCGGCCGGTCCTCGCGCACGAAGCTCGCCTGGATGAGCGCCAGCGAGCCCGGCGTGAGCAGCGCGCCGCCCACTCCCTGGAGGGCGCGGGCCAGCACCAGCGTCTCGACGTTGGGCGCGGCGCCGCACAGCGCCGAGGCCAGCGCGAACCACACGGTGCCGATCAGGAAGATCTTGCGACGGCCGAAGCGGTCGCCGAGGGAGCCGCCGAGCAGGATGAGCCCCGCGAGAGTGAGGGTGTAGGCGTTGATCGTCCACTGGGCTCCCGCCATGTCGGCGCCGAGCTCCCTGCTCAGGGCGGGCAGCGCGACGTTGACGATCGTGCTGTCGAGCATGGCCAGGCCTGAGCCGAGCACGGTGGCGGCCAGGATCCACCGGCCCTGAGGGGATTTGAGCTGGACTTCCATGACGGCAATCTTGTCGTAGCCCTCTGACAGGACTGGACACCCCCCTCCCAGGCGAGCCCCCTGTGACCATGCACGAGCACCTCCGGTGGGTCCGGCCTCCAGGGGGTGTCGAGCATGGGGCGCCCATCGGCCTTGGTCCCGGTGAGGGTGAACATCGCCGACTAGACTCGCAGCGTGTTCGACTCGCCTGACTTCGATCTGGCGTCCTATGCCGGCTTCGATACGCCGGTGTACGCGCGGCACACGTACAACAGCTGGGACGACGCCGGTTGGCGATCACTGCTCGTCCAAGGCTTCGACCACGCGCGCGAGGTCGAGCACCTCGCGCTCCCCGCGGTGTCCGACCTGCATCTCGTGCTCTGCTTAGCCGGAAGTGCGGACATGTGGACACATGCCGGTGGCAGGCCCGTCCGGCGCCGCTGGGTTCCCGGCCATCTGGAACTCATGGTCCCCGGCCGCGCGAGCTCACTCAGCTACCGGGCGACGCCAGGGTTGAGCACCATCCAGGTCCACCTTCCCTCGCCGACCGTGCGGCAGGTCGCCGGAGCGCTGGGCGGTCGTGCGCCCGACTTCGAGGCGCTGTCGGCCGTCCTGCGAGGGGGAGATCCGGTTGTCGAACAGCTCCTCCGCTCGCTGCCGGGCGCCGGCGACGTCGGCGACCTGTACGCGGAGTCCGCCGCGGCGTTCCTCGCCACGCACCTGCTGACCCGCGGCAGGAACGAACGCCTGCCCGGGCCCGAGCACGCCGCCGTCAGGGCAGGCGTCGCCATCATGCGGCAGCGCCTGGCAGAGCCTCTGACGCTGGCCACCATCGCCGCCGAGGTTCATCTGAGCGTGTACCACTTCGTCCGCGTTTTTCGGCAGGCCACCGGCCAGACGCCCCACCGCTACCTCACCCGGTTGCGGATCGAGCAGGCGCAGCGGCTGCTGTCCACCAGCTCCCTCACCATCGAGCAGATCGCCGGGCGGTGCGGGTTCGCCAGTCCGGGCGCGCTGTCGTCGGCCTTCCTGCGCCAGACCGGTGTCCGGCCCTCGGCGTACCGCAAGAACTGATCGATCCTCGGCAATCGCGCGCATGTCCCAGGAAGGCGGCGGAGCCTACGTTGGGGCTCATGCCGTACTCCTATGCCGTGACCGCACGCTCGAAAGCCGATCCTGATGCCGTCTTCGCGGCGCTCACTCACGCGGCCACCTGGCCGGTGTGGTCGCCGATCGGCTCGGCCGACGTCGAGGACGGCGACGCCATGGGCCGGCAAGAGGTCGGCGACACCAGGATCTTCCGCACCGGCCGTCACGTCGCCCGGGAGCGGATCGTCGAGCTGATCACCGACCGGCGGTTCGTCTACGACAACGTGGGCGGTCCTTTCCGGTCCTACCGCGGGACCGTCGATCTCACCCCGGTACCCGCAGGCGGCACCGACATCGCCTGGTCCGCCACCTTCGAGCCCAAGCTGCCGCTCTCGGGTGGTTTCTGGCGGTGGTACCTGACCCGCTTCATGCGACGCATGGCAGACGGTCTCGCCGCATACGCCGATGGGGGAACCGTGGACGGAGGCGTCGAGTGACTTTCAGGCGGCTCGCGGCTGTCTCTGCCCCTCCTCGACCCCTTCCTAAGCTCCTTGGGGATGCCGCCGGTACAGCAGGCAGAACTCGTTGCCCTCAGGGTCGGCCAGCACGACGAACCCCTCGTCGCCCTTCTGGCCGACGTCGACGCGCGTGGCGCCCAGCCCGACCAGCCGCTTCACCTCAGCGTCCACATCGACTCCGTCGGGGACATGGAGGTCGGGATGGTTGCGGTTCTTGTCGCGCTTGGGGGCGTCCGTCGGCTGAAGCCAGACCGTCAACGAGCCTCGCGGCGCGTCCGCCGGCGGCCACAGGTGCGGGCCCTCGCCGTCGTGCTCGATCTCGTAGCCCAGCGCCGCCGACCAGAACGCCGCCATCTTCCGGCTGTCGTGGACGTCGAGCGTCCACTGCGCGAACCGGCTCGTCATGATGTCTCCCCTCTTCGATTCTGGCCTCGCCCTCCATCTGTTTCACCGATCGGCCTCGCCATTCAACCCGGCGCCCTCCCGCCGACGCAGCCGCCCGTCCAGGGGTGAAGGCCCCATAGGGTGACTGAGGTCACATTCGGGCGGAACGTGCCAGGCGGGGCGTGATCGTTAGGGTGGTGGCTGACCGCACCCCCCGGGAGACACGGCATTGTTCACCTTCGTCATCCCCGCGCACAACGAAGAGGCCACCGTCGCCGCCATCGTCGGGCAGGCGCGCGCCGCCGCAGGGCCGGGCGACAGGATCCTGGTCGTCGACAGCGCCTCGACCGACGCCACCGCGCGGCGTGCCGCCGAGGCGGGGGCGGAGGTCCTGAGCGGGCCGAAGGGCAAGGGCGCCGCGATGAACGCCGCGATCGACGTGGCCGGCACCGAGTGGGTGTGCTTCCTCGACGCCGACCTGGTCTCCTCGGAGCTCAACGTCGCCGCCGAACTCCGCGCGGCAGCCGCCTCCGGCACCGCGGGACACGTGGTGGGCGACTACGAATACGATCACCCCGGCACGATCCTCAGCTCGACGTTCACCATCTACGAGCCGCTGACCGAGAGGTTCTTCCCTGAGACGGGGTTCATGGGGGCGAACGCGCTGACCGGCTACCGGGCGGTGCGCCGGTCGCTGCTCACCGAGCCGCTTCCTGCGGACTTCGGGGTGGAGTCCTTCCTCAACATCACGCTCGCGCTGGCCGGTGCGCGGGTGCAGGTTCGCCATCTGGGTGTCATCGGCAGCCGGTTCCGTCCCACGGGCGGCGCGATGGCCCGCGAGATCGGCACGGCCATCCTCGACCTGGCCGAGGCGCACGGCCGTCTCGACAGCGGCGAGCGTGGGGCGTGGGAGGCGTGGCTGGAGGAAGGCGTCGCCGCCATCGCACCGCAGGCGGCCGACGGCGGCAGGTCGGCTACGCTGGCGCGCCTGTTCGCCGCGGTCCGTCGGCCGATGCCGTCCACTCCCGCACCCCGGCAACCTCGAGAGCGGACCACGGACGGACGCCACATCCCGGGCGTGCTCACCCGGACGTGCCCCAACTCGATCCGCGTGCACGGCGGCTGACCCGGCCCCGGTGATCGCACGCTGTCCGGCGGCTCCGACGGGTTTCGGCGCAGTCCGCGCGACGGCGTCTGGTGGCTCGGCCCGGTGACCTGGGGTGGCTGTCCGGCAGGCCTGATCGGGATCACCGGTGTGGATCTATCGGCGGGGTGATCGAGCGCCTCGCCAGGCAGCCCGTGGTCGCCCTGACCCCAACGTTTATGACATGGTGTCGTCATCGACTTGACGTGAGTCGCCGGTTTTGGTGACACTGTGTCATGACCTTCTCCGAGACCCTTCGCGCGGCCACCTGGAGCGACCACGAGTCGGCCGAGGGCGAGAGCTATCTCACCGAGCTGATGGCGGGACGGCTCAGCGCCGAGGAGTACGGCGAGATGGTCGCCCAGCACTACTTCGCCTACCTCGCGCTCGACGGAGCGGCCGAGCGGCTGGCCGAGCACCCCGTCGCAGGGCGCTTCGTCTTCCCCTCGCTGTACCGTCAGCGGGCGCTGGAGCGGGACCTGGCGACGATCTACGGCCCCACGTGGGAGTCGCGCATCGCTCCGTCCAAGGCGACCAGGACCCTGGTGGCCCGCATCGAGCAGGTCTCCGACTGGCCGGGCGGCTACATCGCCCACCACTACACCCGCTACATGGGAGACCTGTCGGGCGGCCAGTTCATCAGGATGGAGCTGCAGAAGATCTACGGCTACGGCAAGGGCGGCGGCGTCGACTTCTACGTCTTCGACGAGATCGGCTCGCTGCCGCGCTTCAAGAACGAGTATCGCGCCCGCCTCGACGCCCTCGCGCTCGACGAGGCGGAGGAGCAGCGGATCATCCGCGAGGTGCGGCTGGCCTACCAGCTCAACACCGAGGTGCTGGCCGAGCTGCTGCACACGGTCAGGTCGGCGGCCTAGCATAGGCCCATGCCCAGGATCAGCGCCGCCACGATCGGCGAGCACCGCGCCCAGACGCAGGACCGCATCCTGCAGGCGGTCTCGCGGCTGTCGCGCGTCCAGGGCATCGACGCGATCTCGATGACGGACGTGGCGCACGAGGCCGGCATCACCCGCACCGTGCTCTACAACTACTACCCCGACAAGGCGGCGCTGCTGCTCGCCTTCACCGAGCGCGTGACGCACTACTTCATCGAGGCCTACACCGCGCAGCTGCCGCCGTCGGCCTCGCCCTCGGAGCGGCTGCGCGCCTTCGTCAGGCTGCAACTGGCCGGGCTCGTGGCGCATCCGCATCCCGGCGCCGCGGGGCTCAGCGCCTCCCTCGGCCCCGACGCCTACCAGCAGCTGGCCGACCACGTGGCGCCGATGCAGCGCATCCTGGTCGAGATCCTCGACAGCGGCGCCGCCTCGGCGGACTTCCACCTGCAGGACGTCGAGGCCACCGCACGCATGATCATGGCCGTCATCGGAGCCGAGCGGGAGCCGCTGATCAGCGGGCGGGTGAGCGTGGAGGCGGCCGAGGAGATCGTGTCGGGCTTCGTGCTCCGCGCGCTCGGCAGCGCCTCCTGATCAGGTCGCGCCGCCTCGCTCACTCGCCGGGGCGCACCAGCCCCGTCTCGTAGGCGTAGACGATCGCCTGGGCCCTGTCGCGCAGGTCGAGCTTGGTCAGCACCCTGCCCACGTGCGTCTTCACCGTCTGCTCCGCCACCACGAGCCTGGAGGCGATCTCCTGGTTCGACAGTCCCTGCGCGATCAGCGTCATCACCTCGGTCTCCCGTTCGGTCAGCTCGGCCAGCCGCTTCACCGTGGGCGCCCTCGGCCCGCCCAGCCTGGCGAACTCGTGGATCAGCCGCTTGGTGACGGCGGGCGCGATCAGCGCGTCGCCCGCCGCCACCACCCGCACCGCCTCGGCCAGCTGCGCGGCAGAGGCGTCCTTCAGCAGGAACCCGCTGGCGCCCGCCCGCAACGCCTCGTAGACGTAGTCGTCCAGGTCGAACGTGGTGAGGATGAGCACCTTGGTGCGGGCGGAGGCCATCAGCCGCCTGGTGGCCTCCAGCCCGTCCATGACCGGCATCCTGACGTCCATCAGCACCACGTCGGGCGCCAGCTCGGCGACCCTTTCCAGCGCCTCGGCGCCGTTGGCGGCCTCGCCGACCACCTCGATGTCGGGCTGGCTGCTCAGGAAGACGGTGAACCCGGTGCGCACCATGCCCTGGTCGTCGGCGATCAGCACCCTGATCATGACGCTCCCTCCAACGGCAGCACGGCTTTCACCTCGAACCCGCCCCCTTCCATGGGGCCCGTCTCCAGCGACCCGCCCAGCAGCGAGGCCCGCTCCCTCATGCCCAGCAGCCCGTGCCCCGCGCCGCGCGGGCCGCCCGGCCTGCTCGCGGGGCCGTTCGTGACCCGGATGCGCAAGTGGTCGTCCCTGACGAGCTCCACGGCCACGGTCGAGCCCGGCGCGTGGCGCATGGCGTTGCTGAGGGACTCCTGCACGATCCTGTACGCCGAGACCTCCACGGCCTTCGGCAGCCCGTCGAGCTCGCCGGAGCGTTTCACGAGGACGGCCAGGCCCGCCGTCCGGGCGTTGGCCACGAGCTCGTCCATCCTGTCGAGCCCGGGAGCGGGCGCGGTGTCGGTGCGGCCGTCCTCGTCGCGCAGCACGCCCAGCACCTGGCGCAGCTCCTTGATCGCCTCCAGTGACAGCCCGCGGATCTGCGCGAGCCCCGCATCCAGGCGCGCGGGGTCGCCCCCCGCCTCCAGCGGTACGGCCTCGGCCTGGATCGCGATCACCGACAGGTGGTGGGCGACGACGTCGTGCAGCTCGCGGGCTATGCGCGCCCTCTCGGCCAGGACCGAGCGCTCCTCGACGGCCGTGTCCCTGCTCAGGGTGGCGCTGCGCCGCACCCTGACGTTGTAGCCGAACAGGACGACCACGCTCAGCGCGATGCCCGCAGGCACCACCGACTCCCCGAGGACGAACCACGCGGCCACGAGCGAGATCGCCCACACCGCCGACGTGATCCGTCTGTCGCACCTGACGGCCACGGAGTAGAGGACCAGCAGGCACATGATGGCGCCCTGCATCAGGAAAGAGCGGGCTCCGTCGAGCAGGTGGCTCATCCACAGCGCCGAAGGAAGGAGCGCGAGAGCCAGCCGCCATGCCGCCAGCGGCCAGCGGTCGCGCAGCGCGACAGGCAGCGAGAAGCCGGTCGCGGTCAGCCAGAGCAGCCACATCGGCTGCGGTGCGGCTTCGGTCAGGTTCGTCAGGTCGCTGAGGACGGTGCCGAACAGCGCCCAGGCCAGCAGGAGATCGGCCACCTGCACCAGATCGAGGTGGTCGAAGGGCAGCAGGCCGCGCAGCGGCCTGGGCATCGCAGGGCGCAACCTGCGCGAACGTGGGGACGCGGGGTCGGCCTCGCCCCTGAAGAGCGCGAGCCTGAAGGGCTGGACGACGGCCGAGATCACCGCAACAGCCTACGAGGCTCTGACCAGGCCCGCATCAACCCTGAGAGTGATCCCTCGGAGGTATCACTTACATCATTACGATCGCTGTGAGCGAACATCGGCAACTTCGGGAACATTGGAGGGCTCTCGTTAATTGAGTCGGTATAACTCAACCCTTTGGAGTTCAGATGAGTGAGAGCTTGATCCTCCCGGTCCTGCCACTCGACGACGAGGTGGTCCTGCCGGGCATGGTGGTCCCTCTGGACCTGTCCGACTCCGAGGTCCGGGCTGCGATCGACGCGGCTCAGGCTTCTGGTCTCAACAAGCCGCGGGTGCTCCTCGTTCCCAGGATCGACGGCCGTTACGGCGCCGTCGGCGTCCAGGCCGTGGTGGAGCAGGTCGGAAGGCTCCCAGGGGGTGAGCCCGCCGCCGTCGTCCGTGGCGTCAACAGGGCCAGGGTCGGCAAGGGCACGACGGGCCCGGGCGCGGCCCTGTGGGTGGAGGTGCTCACGGTCGACCCCGTCCAGGTCGGCGAGCGGGCACAGGAACTGGCCAAGGAGTACAAGGCCCTGGCCACCACCATCTTGCAGAAGCGCGGCGCGTGGCAGGTGGTCGACCAGGTCAACCAGATCGACGACCCCTCCGTGCTGGCCGACAGCTCCGGCTACACCCCTTGGCTGAGCACCGCGCAGAAGGTGGAGCTGCTGGAGGCCCCCGACCCCGCCGACCGGCTGGCCAAGCTGGTCGAGTGGTCGCGTGAGCACCTGGCCGAGCTGGACGTGGCCGAGACGATCCGCAAGGACGTCCAGGAGGGCATGGAGAAGCAGCAGCGGGAGTTCCTGCTGCGCCAGCAGCTGGCCGCGGTCCGCAAGGAGCTCAAGGAGCTCAACGGCGACACCGAGACCGAGGAGGAGGACTACCGCGCCCGCGTGGAGGCGGCCGACCTCCCCGAGAAGGTGCGTGAGGCCGCGCTCAAGGAGGTCGACAAGCTGGAGCGGACCTCCGACCAGTCGCCTGAGACCGGCTGGATCCGCACGTGGCTCGACACCGTCCTCGACATCCCGTGGAACGAGACGAGCGACGACAACTACGACATCGCGGGCGCCCGTGAGGTGCTCGACGCCGACCACACCGGCCTCGACGACGTGAAGGACCGCGTCATCGAGTACCTGGCCGTGCGCAAGCGCCGCCAGGACAAGGGCCTCGGCGTGGTGGGCGGCCGCCGCAGCGGCGCCGTCCTCGCTCTGGCGGGCCCTCCCGGAGTCGGCAAGACGTCGCTGGGTGAGTCCGTGGCGCGCGCCATGGGCAGGAAGTTCGTCCGCGTCGCCCTCGGCGGCGTGCGCGACGAGGCGGAGATCCGCGGACACCGGCGCACCTACGTCGGCGCGCAGTCCGGCCGCATCGTCAGGGCGATCCGCGAGGCGGGCTCGATGAACCCGGTCGTGCTGCTCGACGAGATCGACAAGGTCGGCGCCGACTACCGGGGCGACCCGACGGCCGCCCTGCTCGAGGTCCTCGACCCCGCGCAGAACCACACCTTCCGCGACCACTACCTGGAGGTCGAGCTCGACCTGTCGGACGTGCTCTTCCTCGCGACGGCCAACGTCCTGGAGGCCATCCCGGGGCCGCTGCTCGACCGCATGGAGGTCGTCACCCTCGACGGCTACACCGAGGACGAGAAGGTGGCCATCGCCCGCGACCACCTGCTGCCCAAGCAGCTGGAGCTGGCGGGCCTGACCGCCGAGGAGGTCACGGTGGAGGAGGCGGCGCTGCGCAAGCTGGCCGCCGAGTACACCCGCGAGGCGGGCGTGCGCTCCCTCGAGCGCTCGATCGCCAGGATCCTGCGCAAGGTCACGGCCAAGGACGCGCTGCCGTCCGTCGTCGGCGAGGACAGCCTGGTCGACTACCTGGGCAGGCCGCGCTTCGTTCCCGAGGCGTCGCTTCCCGAGTCCAAGCAGCGCACCTCGGTGCCCGGCGTGGCCACCGGCCTCGCGGTGACCGGGGCGGGCGGAGACGTCCTGTACGTCGAGGCGTCGCTGGCCGACCCCGAGACGGGCGAGACGGGGCTGACCCTCACCGGCCAGCTGGGCGACGTGATGAAGGAGTCGGCGCGGATCGCGCTGTCCTACCTGCGCTCGCACGGCGCGGAGCTGGAGCTGCCCGTCACCGCGCTGAAGGACCGCTCGGTGCACGTGCACTTCCCCGCGGGCGCCGTCCCCAAGGACGGCCCCTCGGCGGGTGTCACGCTCACCACGGCCCTGGCCTCGCTGCTGTCGGGACGGCTGGTCCGCAACGACGTGGCGATGACCGGCGAGATCTCCCTCACCGGCAGGGTGCTGCCCATCGGCGGCGTCAAGCAGAAGCTGCTGGCGGCGCACAGGGCGGGCATCACCACCGTGCTCATCCCCGCCCGCAACGAGCCCGACCTGGACGACCTGCCCAAGGAGGTCCGCGACGAGCTGACCATCCACGCGGTGAGCGACGTGCGCGAGGTCCTCGACATCGCGCTCGCCCCCGCGAAGGTGGCGCAGACGGCCGCCGCGTGACCGCGGCCGTCTGACCGTCGCCCCTGAGCCGCCCCGCCGTCACCGTACGGCGGGGCGGCTTCCTCACGTGCGACGGCCTCGATCAGGCGGTCCGCGTCCTCTTGCGGGCCTCGGCGAGCGCGCTGACCACGGCCTCGAGGTCGGCGGGGCCCGTTCGATGGCTGGTCACGCACAGGCGGATGGCGGGACGGCCCGCGAGGCGGACCGTGCTGAGCCACGCGGCGCCGCTCCTGACCACGTGATCGGCGACGGCGGCGTGCCAGGCGGCGCTGCGCTCATGGCCTTCCGCCTCGGCCTCGGGAGCCGTCACGCAGACGACGGGCAGAGGGGTGTCGTTGATGCGCGACCAGCCCTCCTCGGCGAGACGGCGCGCGAGCACCTCTCCGAGCCGCACGTCCCGCTCGAGCTGCGCGGCGTAGGCATGCCTGCCCGCCACGGCGAGGGCCAGGAAGACCTTCAGGCCGGCGAAGCGGCGTGACCACTGCACGCTGGTGGCGTAGGGGTCGGGAGCGTCCTCGCTCTCGGCGGGCATGTACGAGGTCGTCGCGTGGAAGCTCTCCGAGAGAGCCGCCGGATGCGGGGTGAGGAACATGCCCGCGCCCATCGGCGCCGACAGCCATTTGTGCGCGTCCACCGTGACGCTGTCGGCCAGCTCCACCCCTGCCAGCAGCGGGCGCAGCGCGTCGGACAGCGCGACCGCGCCCGCCCACGCGGCGTCGACGTGGAAGTGCAGGTTCCACTCCCGCGCCAGGGCGGCCAGCTCGCGCAGCGGGTCGAGCGCGCCTCCCGCCGTCGTGCCCGCCGTACCGACCAGGAGGAAGGGCTGCAGGCCTGCAGCCACGTCGGCCGCGCGCATCTCGCGCAGCCTGGCCGTGTCCATGCGGTGCGCCGCGTCGGCGGGCACCAGCCGTACGGCGTCGCGGCCCAGCCCCGTCATGTGCGCGATCTTGAGCCAGGCCAGGTGGCTCTCGGCGGAGGCGTACAGCACGGGCCGCCCGGGCAGGCCGGAGAGTCCCGATCTCGGATAGGTGGCGAACCGGCGGGTCATGGCGACGACGACCGCCGTCAGGTTGGCCTCGGCGCCGCCCACCGTGAAGGCGCCCTCCGTGGTGGCGGGCAGGCCGAGCCTTCCCGCCATGAAGCGCAGCACGTGCCGCTCCATCTCGACGGCGGCGGGCGCGTGGCTGTAGGCGGCCAGCTGGGGATTGACCCCGGCGGCGACGAGCTCGCCCGCCACGCCCCACCAGGTGGGGGTGGGGTTGAACAGGCCGAAGTAGCGGGGGTGCGTCGTGTGCACTCCCCAGCGGCGCAGCGCCTCCATGACCTCGGGCAGCGCTTCGGCGGATGGCCTCGCCACCTCGAAGTCCTGGCCGGCCAGCCATTCGCGCAGCCGCGCGGTGCCGGGCTCCGGCGGCGCCACCGGCCCCTCGGCCACCTCCTTCGCGTGCCGTACGACCAGGTCCACGGCGGCCGTCAGCAGCCTGGCCCCTTCTTCCTCGCCCACGTCGAGCGGTCCCGCATGGTTCATGACACCACTGTCGCCGGGCGGGCCTCCCGGCTACCAGTGGCGAAAATGTCGTGTTCCACAAGATTCGAGCCACTAGATTGGCGGCATGGCCAGGATCCGCGTGGTCGTCCCCGTGCTGGACGAGTGCCCGCTGTTCGAGCTCGCCGTCCCCTGTGAGGTCTTCGGCAGGGACCGCCGCGACCTGACCCCCGACTGGTACGACCTCGCGCTCTGCCAGAGCACCGACCAGGAGCAGAAGTCGCTCAACGGGCTGTCGTTGCGGGCGCCCCACGGGCTGGAGGCGATGCGCTCGGCCGACCTCGTCGTGGTGCCCGCCTGCGCGGACGCCTCCTACCGCCCGCCCGAGGCGCTGCTGAGCGCGCTGGTCGAGGCGCACGACAGAGGCGCGCGGATCGCCGCCGTGTGCTCGGGCGCCTTCATCCTGGCCGCCGCAGGCCTGCTCGACGGCCGTGAAGCCGCCACGCACTGGATGCACGCCGACGAACTGCGGCGGCGCTACCCGAGGGTCGAGGTCAATCCGCGTGCCCTGTTCGTCGACGAGGGCGACGTCCTCACCAGCGCGGGCACCGCGGCGGGCATCGACCTGTGCCTGCACATCGTCCGCCGTGACTTCGGCGCGGCCGTGGCGGCGGAGGTCGGCCGCAGGATGGTCGTCGCGCCGCAGCGGGAGGGCGACCAGGCGCAGTACGTGTCGCCCGTCCTGCCGGTCCCGGCCCAGGACAGAGGGCTCGGCCCTGTGCTGGGGTGGGCGCTCGAGCGGCTGCACGAGCCCGTCACCATCCCGCAGCTGGCCGAGCAGGCCAGGATGAGCACCAGGACCTTCACTCGCCGCTTCCGCCACGAGACGGGCCAGACCCCCATCGGGTGGCTCACACGGCGGCGCCTGGACAGGGCGCGCGAGCTCCTGGAGACCACGCGCCTGCCGGTCGACGCCGTGGCCGAGCGCTCGGGCTTCAGCACGGGCAACGGCCTGCGCCAGCACTTCACGAAGGTGCTCGGCACCACGCCCTCCGCCTACCGCCGCGCCTTCCGGAGTGTCGGCGACACGGAGTGAGGAGACCTTCAGGGGGCGGCCCGCAGTGAGCCACTTCACATCGTGGCCGGGGAATACCCCCTCGCACGAGGTCGTTGGCCTCGGTGTGAACGAGATGCGAATGCGCATGTGTACGGGCTGTCAGGCCCGCCGGTAGCGCACCCTTCCCACCCTCTCGTTCAAAGGCACTCCGATGATCCGACCCAGCTTCGTGCTGCGCCGCCTGAGTCACCTGCCGTTTCACCCAGGCACCCGCTGACGCTTCCCCCGCGTTGACTGTCCATTACCGACTCCGTTGTGGGGAATTTCGTGATTCAGGCTTCTGGCCTGCGCAAGTCGTACGGGAGCATCGTCGCGCTGGACGGTGTCGACCTGGACGTGCGTCAGGGTGAGATCTTCGGCGTGCTCGGCCAGAGCGGCGCCGGCAAGAGCACGCTGCTGCGCTGCGTCAACCTTCTGGAGCGCCCCGACCAGGGCACCGTGACGGTGGCGGGCCAGGAGATGACCGCGCTGGGCGAGCGCGAGCTGCGCGCCGCCAGGCAGCGGATCGGCATGATCCACCAGCACTTCGCCCTGCTGTCGTCGCGCACGGTCGCCGGCAACGTGGCCTTCCCCCTCGAAGTCATGGGCGTGGCCAGGAGCGAGCGCGCGGCCAGGGTGGCCGAGCTGCTCGACCTGGTCGGCATCGCCGACAAGGCCGACGCCCACCCCGGGCAGCTGTCAGGCGGCCAGAAGCAGCGGGTCGGCATCGCCAGGGCCCTGGCGGGCAACCCCTCGGTGCTGCTCGCCGACGAGGCCACCTCGGCGCTCGACCCCGGTACGACCGCCTCGATCCTCGCCCTGCTCAAGCGGCTCAACACCGAGCTCGGGCTGACCATCCTGCTGATCACGCACGAGATGAACGTCGTCAAGAGCGTGTGCGACTCGGTGGCCATCATGACCGGAGGGCGCATCGAGGAGTCGGGCCCGATCAGGCAGCTCCTGACGACGCCCGGCTCGCGCCTGGCGGCCGAGCTGTTCCCCCTTCCGGCACCGGCCAGGGGTGACGTCACGATCACCTTCACCGGCGCGGCGGAGGAGCCGGTCATCTCCCAGCTCGTGCGGAAGTTCGACGTGGACGTCAACATCCTCGGCGGCGCGCTGGAGGAGGTGGCCGGCGGCTCGGTCGGCCGCCTGCGGGTCTCGCTGGACGGCGCCGAGTCCGCGACAGCCCTCACCTACCTGCGCGAGCGCGGCCTGATCGTGGAGGTGGCGGCATGACCTGGCAGGAGATGGTCCCGCTGCTGGGACAGGCGACGTGGGAGACGGTCCTGATGGTCGTCTGGTCCACGCTGTTCACCGTCCTGTTCGGGCTGCCGCTGGGCGTCGCGCTGGTCGGCACCTCGCGTGACGGCCTGTTCCCCTCGCGGGCGGCCAACCAGCTGCTCAGCCTCACCGTCAACATCGGCAGGTCGCTGCCGTTCATCATCCTGATGATCGCGGTGATCCCCTTCACCCGCCTGCTCGTGGGCACCACGATCGGGCTCTACGCCGCCATCGTGCCGCTGACCATCGGCGCGGTGCCGTTCTTCGCCAGGCTGGTGGAGATCGCGCTGCGCGGGGTCAGCCCCGACGTGGTCCAGGCCGCGCACGCCATGGGCGTCAGCCGGCTGTCCATCGTGACCAAGGTGCTGCTGCCCGAGGCCAGGGCGGCGCTGGTCGCGGGGGTCACCGTCACCGTCATCACGCTGGTCTCGTACTCCGCCATGGCAGGGGTGATCGGCGCGGGCGGCCTGGGCGACCTGGCCATCCGCTACGGCTACCAGCGGTTCGAGACGCCGCTCATGATCGCGACCTGCGTGGTCATCATCATCCTCGTCCAACTGGCGCAGACCCTCGGCGACGCCTTCGCCGACCGTCTGGCCAAGCGATAACTGGAGAATCACTGTGCGTACGTTGTTTGGTGCTGTCATCGCAGCCTTCCTAGCGCTTGTTCTGACGGCCTGCGGATCGTCCTCGGCGGGTACGGCCGACGACACGCTCAAGGTGGGCGCCACCCCGACCCCCCACGGCGAGATCCTGAAGTACATCTCGGACAACCTGGCCGCCAAGGAGGGACTGAAGCTGGAGGTCGTCGAGTTCAGCGACTACGTGCCGCTGAACCCGCAGCTCCAGGAGGGCCAGCTGGACGCCAACTACTTCCAGCACCAGCCCTACCTCGGTGACTTCAACAAGGAGAAGGGCGCCAAGCTCACCTGGGTGGAGAGCGTGCACCTGGAGCCGCTGGGCCTCTACTCCAGCAAGGTGAAGGACGTCGCCTCGATCGCCTCCGGCGCCAGCGTGGCCGTGCCCAACGACGCCACCAACCTCGGCCGCGCGCTGAAGCTGCTGGCCGACAACGGCGTGATCACCCTCAAGGAGGGCGTCGGCACCGCCGCCACCGAGCGTGACGTCACCGCCAACCCGAAGAACATCGCCTTCAAGCCGCTCGACGCCGCCCAGCTGCCCCGCTCGCTCGAGGACGTGGACGCCGCCGTCATCAACGGCAACTACGCCCTGGAGGCCAGGCTCAACCCGGCCACCGACGCGCTCGTGGTCGAGAAGGCCGAGGGCAACCCGTACGCCAACGGCCTGGTCGTCCAGGACGGCAAGCAGAACGACCCGCTGGTGCAGAAGCTGGCCAAGCTGCTCAAGTCCCCGGAGGTCAAGAAGTACATTGAGGACACCTATAAGGGTGCCGTCATCCCAGCCTGAATTTTTCCTGTGAAAGATCGGGAATATCCACTTATCTGATATTTAGGGCCCGGCCAGGCGTTTCAAGTGGATTGTAAGCATTCGGCAATCGCCCAGGCGTAGGAAGAGCGTGACAGAAACTCTCTTCCCGAGGAGAACCCGAATGCGATTCGTTTCACGAATCCTGACCGGCGCCGCCATCGCCACAGCAGTGGCTGTCGGCGCCCCGGTGGCCGCCAGTGCCGCGACCACCGGCGCGGCGACCACCGGCACGTCCTGGGGCGCGTACCACTCCAGCGACCACAAGGCGCAGGCCTCCGGTCAGGTCGACGTGGCCAAGAAGTCCTACAAGACCTGGCACTGGGAGACCTTCTACAAGAAGGTCCAGGTGTGCTGGAAGGACAAGCACGGCAACAAGCACTGCGTCTGGAAGAAGAAGCCCTACAAGAAGAAGGTCTGGACCTGGAAGCACGACTTCTTCTTCACGGTCGACAGCACCCTCACCAACCACAAGTGGTGGGGCAAGAAGAAGTACGTCTGCGCCTGGGAGACCTTCAAGGTCATCAACCACGACGGCTCCGCCTACCTCAAGAGCTTCAAGAACTGCGGTAAGGGCGACGCCGACTACTCCTTCTCCGGCAAGAACGCCAAGCACATCTACGTCGATGTGAGCCGGGGCAGCTACAACGGCCCGAAGGGCTTCCACTCCGGTTGGAAGGCCGTGTACCACGCCTGACAACTCGCCATAAAGGGACGTGATCTCCTTGAGAGATCACGGCCTTTTGTTGGGATTGCCGGAGGGCCCCCGGCGGGCAGCTGTCAGGATATGCAACTTGTGATCGCTATATTGCTGGCGATTTATGGGCACGGTGTGCCGGGAGAGGCGCAGGCCGCCTATCGCAGGGAGGCGATCGGCGCCTTCAGCCCCTTCGTCAGGTCGGGCGCGTGGGAGACCTCGCGGTGGACGGGGCCCGAGCGGGAGATCGGCTTCGCGGCGGACGAGCTGGTGCCCTCCTGGACCGCCGACACCCCTGAGGGGAGCTGGCTGCGGGTCGAGGTCAGGGTGCCGGGCTCGGGCTGGTACGTCATGGGCAGATGGGCCTACGGCGAGAGCGGCATCAGGCGCACCACGGTGAAGGGTCAGGCCGACGCGGCGGGCACGGTCGCGGCCGACGTGCTCAGGCTCAGCAGGCCGGTCACCTCCTATCAGCTGAGGGCCACCCTTCTGCGCAGGCCGGGCTCCGCCGTACGGCCTCTTCTGCGCAGCCTGGGCGCCGTGGCCTCGGCGCGCGGCGTCCCCGCCAAGGGGAGCGCGGGGGCGGCGTGGGGACGCGAACTCGGGGTGCCGCGCAAGTCGCAGCTCGCGCACGCGGACCACGGAGGGCGCGCCTGGTGCAGCCCCACCTCCACGGCCATGGTGGTCGGCTTCTGGGGCAGGGGCCCGCGCCCCGCGGACATCGCCTGGGTGCGCAGGAACGACCCCGATCCCGCCGTCGACCACGCCGCCAGGCACACCTCCGACAGGGCGTACGGCGGCAGCGGCAACTGGGCGTTCAACACCGCCTACGCGGGCGCGTTCGGGCTCGAGGCCTTCGTGACCAGGTTCCCCTCTCTTGCCGCGGCCGAGCCGCTGATCGCGTCGGGCGTTCCCTTCGTGGCCTCGCTCTCGTTCACCGCCGAGGAGCTGGGGCGCGACAGCGATGGTCACCTGGTCGTGGTGACCGGCTTCACCGCCGAGGGCGACGTGATCGCCAACGACCCCGCCGCGCGCGGCGTGCGGGTGGTCCTGCCCCGCGACGCCTTCGAGCGGGCCTGGGTGCGCTCCAGCTCGGGCACCGCCTACGTGATCCACCCGCCGGGCAGGGGCCTTCCTGCCGGCGTGGTAACCGAATAGTGTTCTGGTCATGCATCCGGGAGCCATCGCAGCAGTCACCCCCGACAAGCCCGCTGTGATCATGGCGGGCTCCGGGCAGGTCGTCACCTACCGTGAACTGGAGGAGGAGTCGAACAGGCTCGCGCACCTCTTCCGCTCGGCCGGGCTCAAACCGGGCGACCATATCGCTTTCATGCTGGAGAACCACCCGCTCTTCCTGGTCATCGCCTGGGCTGCGCAGCGCTCGGGGCTCTACTACACCGCGATCAGCTCGCGCCTGCGGAGCGAGGAGCTGAACTACATCGTCGAGAACTGCGAGGCCAGGATCTTCATCTCCTCGGCCGGGCTGGCCGAGGTGGCCACCACCGTCTCCGCGCCGGGCGTGGAGCGCCGCCTGATGCTCGACGGCGTGGCCGAGGGCTTCGAGTCCTACGAGAAGGCGGTCGAGGGGCTGCCCGCGACGCCGATCGAGGACGAGTGCCAGGGCTCGGACATGCTCTACTCCTCGGGGACCACGGGACGGCCCAAGGGCGTCAAACCGGCCCTCTCCCAGGCGCCTCTCGACACCCCCGGGCCGCTGCTGCAGCTCATCCAGTTCCTCTTCGCGCCGTCGGACGACAGCGTCTACCTCTCGCCCGCGCCGCTCTACCACGCCGCGCCGCTACGCTACTGCCTGCAGTTCCAGCGGCTCGGGGCGACGGTGGTGGTGATGGAGCGCTTCGATGCCGCCGAGTACCTCGCGCTGGTCGAGCGGTACAGGGTGACGCACTCGCAGCTGGTGCCGACCATGTTCATCAAGATGCTCAAGCTGCCCTCCAGGAACGACTACGACCTGTCGTCCCTGAAGTGCGCGATCCACGCCGCCGCGCCGTGCCCCGTCCCCGTCAAGGAGCAGATGCTCGACTGGTGGGGGCCGATCATCCACGAGTACTACGCGGGAACCGAGGGCAACGGCTTCCTCTACGCGGGCCCCGCCGACTGGCTGGCCCACAAGGGCACGGTCGGCCGCCCCCTTCTGGGCGTGGTGCACATCCTGGACGAGGAGGGCGACGAGCTGCCGCCAGGCGAGCGCGGCACGGTCTACTTCTCCGACGGCCCGCGCTTCGAGTACCACGGCGACCCCGACAAGACCCGCTCCGCGCAGGACCCGCGAGGCAGGGGCTGGACCACGCTCGGCGACATCGGCTACCTCGACGAGGACGGCTTCCTCTACCTGACCGACCGCCGCTCCTACATGATCATCTCAGGCGGGGTGAACATCTACCCCCAGGAGGCGGAGAACGTGCTGTCCGTCCACCCGAAGGTGGCCGACGTGGCCGTCTTCGGGGTGCCTGACGAGGAGATGGGTGAGCAGGTCAAGGCCGTCGTCCAGCCCGCCGACCCCGCCGAGGCGGGGCCGGCGCTGGAGGCCGAGCTGATCGAGTACTGCAGGGAGCGCCTGGCCCCTTACAAGTGCCCGAAGAGCGTCGACTTCCGCGACGAGCTGCCCCGCCATCCGACGGGCAAGCTCTACAAGCGCCTGCTGCGCGAGGAGTACCTCGGCAAGCGCTGAGCCGTCCATGCCGAACCCGCATGTAACAGCGGTGACGCCAACAACGGGAGCCTCAGGAACGTCACAACCCGTGTTCTCACCGACACGGAGGCTCCCATGGCGCACCCTTCTTCCGACCCGAGCCGGCACACCCAGCCCGGGCACACGCACCCGCAGTACGGCGGCCCGCCCCGCCGCAAGAGCAACGCGCCGCTGATCCTCATCGTCATCGCCTCCGTCCTGCTCCTCGTCGGCGGCGGCTGTGCGGCTCTCATCGCCGTGGCCACCGGCAGCGGCGAGCCCGGCACGACGGCCGCCGTCGAAACGGGGAAGGCGGACGGAGGCGGGGCCGAGAGGTCGAAGCGGCCCGCCGAGCCGAAGGCGGCCGGGATCGGCGCGGCCGTGCGCGACGGCAAGTTCTCGTTCACGGTCACCAAGCTGGAACGACGCGAGCGGATCGGCAGCGACGTGATCGGCGCCGACGCTCAGGGCGTGTTCCTCCTCGTCCACGTCAAGGTCGAGAACATCGGCGACGAGGCGCAGACGTTCATGGCCGCGGCCCAGAGGCTCCACGCGGGAGGCAAGCAGTACGAGGCCGATTCCGGCGCCTCCATCTACCTGGACGACGCCAAGTCGCTCTACGAGACGATCAACCCCGGCAACGTGGTGAAGGGCGTCGTCCTCTTCGACGTCCCCAAGACGCTGAAGCCGGAGACGATCGAACTCCACGACTCCCTCTTCTCGGGCGGCGTCCGGGTGTCCCTCGCTGAATGAGTTTTCTCTGAGAGATTCGGCGCGCCACCCCCGCTCGACCTGCGGTGATAAGCGCGGCGTCAGGGCGTGCCGGGACTGCGGATCACCGGCTTAACCGGCGTTTACAGCCGGGTTGACACCCTGGGTGTACGGCACGCCACGGTGGCGGGCCTCAGTGGCCTCTTGGGGATGGAAATGAACACGAACGAGCCTCGTGAGCAGGGCGAAGGCAACGTGGGTGGGGGATGGACCCAGTTCGGTTCCCAGCCCCCCGTTGCTGGGCGGTTCCCGCAGGGCGCGCCCTCGGGCACACCGCAGGGCGCCCCTTCCGACCAGGCGCAGGGCGCCACCCCGCACAGCACGCAGGGCGCTCCTGCGAGCAGCGCTCAGAGTGTGACGGACGGCGGCGCGCCGGGGGCGCCCGCGGCCGAGGACAGGGTGTTCGCGCACGGGGCGCCCTCCTCTGACGACACGACGATCATGGCGGCGCCGGCCGTGCCGAAGCAGCGGTCGCGGTTCACGGCGGGGCAGAAGGCGATCGCGGGGCTCGCGCTGGCGGCCACCGCGCTGGTGGGCGGCGCCGCGGGAGCGGTGACCGCCAACGTCTTCGGCGGCGGCGGGGGCACCGCCGTGGCCGCCTCGCCCAACCCCACGTTCAAGCAGGTGTCGAACCCGCTGACCGTGGCCGACGTCGCCCAGAACGTGCAGCCGTCGGTCGTGCGGATCCAGGGACAGACAGGGGAGGGCTCAGGCGTCGTCCTGTCAGCCGACGGCCTGATCCTCACCAACAACCACGTGGTCGTCGGCGCGGGGCAGGGCGGCGGCTCGATGACGGTGAAGTTCAGCGACGGCAAGACCGCCAAGGCCACGGTCGTGGGCACCGACCCCGCCACCGACCTGGCGGTCATCAGGGCCGAGGGCGTCTCGGGGCTGACCAAGGCCTCCCTCGGCGACAGCGACGCGCTGCGGGTCGGCGACGCGGTGCTGGCCATCGGCAGCCCGCTCGGCCTGGACGGCTCGGTCACCGCGGGCATCATCAGCGCGCTGGACAGGACCCTCACCGTCGGCAACGAGGACGAGGGACGGCAGCAGTTGCCGCCGGGATGGGGCAACCAGCGCAGCCAGTCGCAGGGCTCCACCACCACGATCGGCGGCGCCATCCAGACCGACGCCGCCATCAACCCCGGCAACTCGGGCGGCGCGCTGGTCAACGCCTCGGGCGAGGTGATCGGCATCAACACCGCCATCGCCACGGGCGGCACCGGCAGCGGCAACATCGGCGTCGGCTTCGCCATCCCGATCAACACCGCCAACCAGGTGGCCCAGCAGCTCATCGAGAGCGGCAAGGTGAGCCACGCCTACCTCGGCGTCAGTGTCACCGACGCGACGGGCGACGTCCCCGGCGCGCTGGTGCGGCAGGTGCAGCAGGGCAGCCCCGCGGCGAAGGCGGGGCTGAAGGAGGGGGACCTCATTACCAGGATCGGCGACAAGCCGGTCGATGGGGGAGATACCGTAGTGGGACAGGTCAGAGGTTTCAAAGTCGGCCAGCAGGTCAAGATCACATATATGAGGAACGGTCAGACCCAGGAAGCGACCGTGACCCTCGAGGAGAAGAAGACCACCGAGTAGAACCCCCCTCGCTAACGGAGGTACCGTCGAGATCGCTGCGGACTCGGCGGTACCTCCCCCCTTTTCTGTCGTGACTACTGGAACCTGCGCCCCTCGTCACGGCGGTAGGCCCACACCGCCGCCGCTCCTGCCACGATCGTCCAGACCGCCAGCATGACCAGCGCCAGCGGCGTGGCGGGCAGGTCCGTGGTCGCGGCCCAGACCAGCTCCATCGCCCCCCTGCTCGGCAGGTACGGCGCGATGGCGCCGATGAAGGCGGGCGGGTCCAGCGGATTGCCGAGCAACCCGCCGCCGATGGCGATCGGGAAGAACAGCACCTGCGAGACCGCCACCGCCGCCTTGGCGGGCAGCGAGTAGCCGACGAGCAGCCCCAGCATCATGAACGGCAGCGCCCCCACGAGCAGCGCGCCGAGGCCGAGCAGCAGCTGCAGGGGGGTGGCGGTGGCCTCGGTCAGCAGCGCGGCGACCAGCATCACGGGAACGACCGCGATCAGGGTGATGGCCAGCGAGGTGAGCATCCGTCCCGCGAAGCGGGGGAAGGGCCCCGCGGGCAGGGTGCGAAGGTAGGGGTCCCACGGCTTGCCCCTGTCGTCGGCGACACCGATGCCGAGGCCCATGAGGCTGCTGGACATGACGGCGAACATGGTCATCGAGGCCGTTCCGACCGTCGCGGCCAGCGGGTGGTCCCCCGCGAACGGCACGACGAAGGCGAGCATCGCGACAGTGGGGAAGAAGACGCTGGCCACGATGGCGATCGGGACCCGCAGGTGCTCGAGGAACTGGTAGCGGGTGTGGAGAAGGACCAGGCTAGACATCGACGGTCTCCTTCGAGGTGATGGCGAGGAAGGCGTCCTCGAGCGTGGCGGGGCTGATCTCCAGATCGGCGAACGCGACGCCGCTGGCCACCAGGTCGAGCACCAGCCGGTCGGAGTCGGGGGTGAGCAGGTGGTGGCGGCCCTCCACCCGCTCGGCGCTGACCACGCCCGGCAGCTCGGGCAGTTCGGCGACCGACAGGCTGACCCTGCGCACGCCGACCATGCCGCGCACGGCCTGGATGGTGTCGTCGGCCAGCACCTTGCCGCGGCCGATCACCACCACCCGCTCGGCCAGCGCCTCGACCTCCTCGAGGTAGTGGCTGGTGAGCACGACGGTGCCGCCTTCGGCGTGGAAGGCCCTGATGCCCTCCCACAGCGCCCTGCGCGCCTCGACGTCGAGCCCGGTGGTGGGCTCGTCGAGGAAGACGATGCGAGGACGGCCCGCGAAGGCCAGCGCCACCGCGAGACGGCGCTTCTGGCCGCCCGACAGCCCGCCCACCTGGCGCTTGGCCAGGTCTCTCAGGCCGAAGCGGTCCAGCAACTCCCACTTGTCCAGCTTTTTCGGGAAGTGGGAGGAGACGAAGTCGACGATCTCGCCGACCTTGAGCGCCTCGGGCAGACCGGTCTCCTGGGGCGTCACGCCGATGCCCTGCCGTACGCGGGGGTCGGAGGGGTTGCCGCCCAGCAGTTCCACCAGCCCCTTGGTCGGCTTGCGCAGGCCCACGAAGAGGTTGACGAGCGTTGACTTGCCCGCGCCGTTCGGGCCGAGCAGGCCGACGAGCCTGCCAGCCTCGATCTCCAGTGACACGCCGTCGAGGGCGTTCACCTCGCCGTAGCGCTTGCTGACTTCCACGGTCCTGGCCAGGGTGGTCATTGCTCTCCTCCAAGAAGGGCGCGGATCGCGACGGTGTATTCCTCGAAGGCCAGCCGTCCGCGCCTGGTGAGCGCGACGTAGGTGACGGGGGTGCGGCCCTTGTGCGTCTTGGTGATCTCGACGTAACCCGCGTCCTCGAGTTTCGTCAGGTGCACCGAGAGGTTGCCCGCGGTCATGCCGAGCAGGTCCTTCAGCCCGGGGAAGGCGATCTGGTCGCCCTCGCACAGGGCGTTGAGCGTGGCCACCACGCGCAGCCTGGCCTGGGCGTGGATGACGGGATCGAGGTCGGGAACGCTCACCCGCGCCGCCTGAGCACGATCCCCGCCACGAAGAAGCCGCCGCCCACGAGCAGCGAGATCAGCAGGGAGTGCCAGCCCGGGCCGAGCATGGCGCCGACCGCGTTGACGACGGCCACCCAGACCCCGATCAGGAACATCGGCCACTCGCGCCAGACCGCGCCGCCCGCCATGTAAAGGACGGCGACGACCAGCAGCGAGACCGAGGCGTAGAGCAGGCCGACCTGCTCCCGAGGGAGCAGCGGGGCGAAGCGGCTCACGATCAGGCTCATCGACATCATTCCGACGAACCATGAGTAGCCGTACATCATCCCACGCTGGGCCGACTCCCCGCGGACCTGGACGCCGCCGGACCTCGCGGTCCAGAACAGGAAGGCTCCGGCCAGCAGCTGGCCGCCGAACAGGATGGACAGAGCGAGCTGCCAGCTGATCGGGGCCAGCGGGCGGCCGTCGAGGCCGTAGGACAGGAAGAACGCGCCGAACCCGACCATCCAGGCGACGCCCCACGGGGCGTACAGGAGCAGGGGGTCGGGTTGGAGCCTGCGCGCGGTGGCGGCGCTCTGTTCCTCGATGAGCCGCATCATCTCGGCGGGGCTGAGGTCTTCCTCGTCCACGTCGCTCCCCATAGGTCCGTTTTGTCAACTAGTTTGTACTGTAAACCTGATTGCGCCGCAAACGCAAGAGCGGCCCCTTCCCGTGGAGGGAAGGGGCCGCAATGAGGCGGGGTCAGGTCAGTTCCCGCCTCCCGGCAGGGACAGACCGATCAGCAGGGGGTCGTGGTCGGAGGAGCGGAAGGCGTCGGGCCGGTACAGCGCCGGCGGGTTGTACTCGGTGTTGTAGTCGAGGATGCGCGGCTCGTCGGAGTTGACGTGCCAGATCGTCGCCCCGGTCACCCGCTTGAGCAGCTGCTTGCCGACCAGCGCGTGGTCCAGCTCGCCCGCAAGGCCGTTGAACAGGTAGCTGTAGCGCATCGGCGCGGGCACGAACCGCTTGGTCACGCTGGTCAGGCCGCCGGCCTCCAGCTTGTCGATCGGGTCCTCCTCGCCGTAGGCGTTGAGGTCGCCGAGCACCAGCGGGTTGGGCAGGTCGAGGGAGGAGATCAGCCCGAGGACGGCCTCGGACTGCCTGACCCGCAGCGGGTTCCAGCACGACTGCCCGTCACCCTGGTCGGCCTCGGGACCGCTGGGCGGACAGGACCCCTTCGACTTGAAGTGGTTGACGATCATCGTGAACGGCTGGCCGCCACCTGCGCGCCTGAAGGTCTGGATCAGCGGCGGCCTGCTGAAGACCGCGTCCTCGGAGGAGCGCGCCACGCCGACGGGCGAGACCCTGGCGGTCTTGTAGATCATCGCGACCTGGATCTCGTCCGTGCCGGGGAAGGGGTGCGCGAGGGCGGCGTAGGTGCCCGAGCCCACCTTGGCGTTCAGCGCGTCCGTCAGCGCCTGCAGCGCGGTCTGCCCGTTGTTCTCGACCTCCATGAGGCCGACCACGTCGGCGTCGAGTCCCTGCAGCGTCGCCACCAGCTTGTCCAGCTGCCGCTGCTGCTCCACGGCGGTGGTCGCGCCGCGCGAGCCGAGCGTGGTGAACCAGTTCAGCGTGTTCAGGCTGGCCACCTTGACGTTGCCGCCGACGGGCAGCGGCCTGGGCAGGCGGGGGTTGGTCGGCAGGAAGGTGATCGGCTTGGTGGGCTGCAGCCGGTAGGCGCCGAAGCCGTAACCGAGCACGCCGGTCACTCCGAGGGCGGTGTCGCCGGTGCGCACCACGCGCGGGCTGGTGTACGGGATCGTGGCGGGGTTCTCCCTGCTGGATCCGTCGTCGATCAACAGCGAACGGCGGGCGTCGAGCGCCGCGTCCACACCGGGCCTGTCGGTCGGCTGGTAGAGCCGTCCCTCGGAGGAGACGGTGACCTCGCCGAAGCGGCCGAGGTTGTAGTGCTCGGTGACGGTCAGCGGCTCGGCGAAGCGGACCAGCATGTTCTCGACGGGCTCGAAGGTGGTTCCCTCCGCCCTCGGCAGCTGCTGGGGCTGCGCGGGGACCGTTCCCGTGCCGCAGACGTCGATCGCGGTGACGGGCGACAGCTCGGTCCAGCCGTTGAACTCGACCACCTTGCCGGTGACCAGGACCCTGTCGCCTGCCTTGACGTCCTTGAAGGTGTCGCGGGCGAAGGCGAACAGGCCCTCGGAGGTCTTCGGGTCGGAGTCGGGCGTGGCGTCCTGGAGGAAGAAGCCGCTCAGCTCCGTGCTCTTCTGGAAGTCGCCGGTCACGACGCCCTCCACCCGCACGGTCTGACCGGCCAGCGGGCTGGCCTCGCCCGTGCCCTGGACGGCGGCGATCTGGTGGGTCGCGGCCGTGTCACAGGGCTCGCCCGTGGGCGACGGCGTCGGCGTCACCGTGGGGGACGGCGTGGGAGTCGGCGTGGGGGTCGGCTCCCCGGTGCCTCCGCACGGCGTCGCGGGAGAGGCGGTGTTGCGCGGGGCGGGCGCGCCGGCCTCGAGGTCGGCGGCGTTGTCGTCGGTGTCGGCGCACCCGCTCGCCTTGCGCAGGGCCGCCGTGCCGTTCGTCAGGCCGGGGGCCGCTGCCGAGCCCTCGAAGAAGTTCGCGGTGCCGAAGCCGACCAGGTCGGCGATCTGTGCCGTCTGCTCGGGCGTACAGGCGGTGGGGCTGCCGTTGCAGGCCAGACCCGTGGCCGAGCGGACCAGCGCCACCTTGCCCGCGCTGCCGCTGACGTTGATGGAGCCGGTCGCGTCGGGTGCGGGCAGCGCCGTGCCGGGGTTGGCGCCCGCGGCGAGCTGCACCAGGTAGTACTGGCCGGCCGCCAGCGTGCCGGAGAGCCTGGCCACGTTGGCGGCGAAGTGGCCGGTGCCGGTGGCGCTGGTGTACTGCACCGACCAGCCGTCGACGGCCACAGGGGCGGAGCTCCTGTTGAAGAGCTCCACGAAGTCGTTGGCCAGCGGCGCGCCGGTGTTGCCGCCGCCGCCGTAGACCTGGCTGATGACGACCGGCCCCGGCGCCGCGGAGGCGGGGGCGGTCGAGAGGGTCGCCACGCCCGCGGCGGCGAGGCCGAGAGCGACAAGGGCGGTTAAAGCTCGCATGACCGGCACTTTAGATGGTGATAACCGAACGTAACGCCACAAAGGGATGAAATCATCTACCCTTGCCAGACGCCGGCCCCCGACATGTCGTCTCATGACCTAGCAACGCGGGTATGACCAAGGACATGGACTGGGCCACGTGTTCACACTCCCCGTCATGCACGGGAGTCGCGCGTCAGCCGTACGGTCGCTGTCTGTCACATCTGTCACCCGAGCAACTGGCCGACGCGCTCGAGGGCCTGCGCCCCGGGCGGCAGCTCGACCTCCGCGGGACCACCGTCGACGGCGAGCTGCTGGTCAAGGTCCTGGCCGCCACGGAGGGCAGGCCGGGCAGGTCCCGCATGGACCTGGCCCGCTTCACCGGCGAGGCGCGCTTCACCGAGGTCCGCTTCCAGGGAGACGTGTCGCTCGACGGCGCCAGGTTCGACCGGCTCGCCTCCTTCTTCGGTGCGACGTTCATGGGCAACGTCTCGTTCACCGGGGCCAGGTTCGCCCGTCAGCTGTCCTTCCACGGCGCCACCGTGCGCGGCCACGCCTGCTTCGACAGGGCGGTGGTGGCCAGCGACGCCCTGTTCGGCGAGGCCGTCTTCGCCCGCGGGCTGTCGTGCGAGCGGGCCAGGTTCGACGGCTACGCCACCTTCGACGGCGCCTGGTTCGGGGAGCTGGCCGCCTTCAGAGGCGCCAGGTTCGGCAGGACGCTGTCGTTCAGGAAGGTGCGGGGGAGGGCAGGCTTCGAGTCGGCGCACTTCGCGTCGTCGGCCTACCTGTCGGCCACCGGACGGCTGGCCGCGACGGGCGCCCGCGCCGACGGCGCGCTCGACCTGGCCGTCGAGGACTGCTCGCTCGACCTGCGCAGGGTGGAGGTGCGGGGCACGACGGCGATCAGGCTCACCGGCTCGCACGCCGACCTGGAGTCGGTCGTGCTGCGCGGCCCCGCGACCGTTACAGGGCGGGGGTTCTGCACGATCAGCTCCCTGCGCGGGGCCGCCGCCCCCGACCTGTCGCTGTTCGGTCTCGACCTGTCGGCCTGCAGGTTCGCCGGGCTCGCGCACCCGTCGGGCCTGCGGCTGACCGGCTGCACGTTCGCCTTCACCTCCAGGGGCGTACGGCTGAGCCTGCGCTGGCCCCCGCTGCGCTGGTTCTCCCGCCGCAGGGCCCTGCCTGGCCAGCACCGATGGCGCGGCTGGACCCAGGGCCCCGACGGCCCCCCGCCCCCCGACGGCCTGGCCGAGATCCACGGCGAGCAGCGCTGAGCTACCCCATCTCGGCCAGCACCTTCTCGATGGCCCTCATGTGCATGGAGCGCCACCCGCCTCCCATGATCTTGCGGGAGACCTGCTGCCTCGGGTCGTCGGGGTCGAAGCCCTCGTGGTCGAGGAAGAGCCTGGTTCCCCTGCCCTCGGGCTCGAGCCGCCAGGTGACCGTCCAGCCGAGCCGGCTGCCGTCGTCCCAGCTCAGCTTGATCAGCCTCTCCTTCTCGATCTCGAGCACCTCGCAGTAGACCGTCCCCGAGAACTCCGCCGCCTCGACGGGAGTGCCCTGGAAGGTGAACGTGTGACCCACCTCGGGCCGGAAGTCGCCCGGCATCAGCCACTTGTTCAGGTGCTCGGGCTCGGTCAGGGCTCGCCACACCTTGGCGGGCGGGTGGGCCAGGAACTGGTCCACGTGGATCGCGCGCAGGTCTTCAGCGGTCGTCATCGTCTCTGTCCTCCATGTCGTCGAGCACCGTGCCGAGGTCGGCGAGCCGTTCCCGCCAGAACCGTTCGTAGGGGGTGAGCCAGTCGCGTACCTCCATGAGGGGCGCCGCCTCCAGGCGGTAGTGCCGCTCCCTGCCGTGGCGGCTCTCGGCGACCAGCCCGGCGTCCTTGAGCACCTTGAGGTGCTCGGAGACGCTCGGCCTCGCCATGTCGAACCGTTCGGCGAGCCTGCCCACCGGCTGGGAGCCGCCGTCGAGGAGCAGTTGGAGAAGCTGCCTCCTGGCCGGGCTGGCGAGCGCCGCGAACACGTCTTCTCGCATGTCGCCGACTATACGTCGGAAATTTCCTACCAGTCAATCTCAGGGATCTCCCCGATGTTGACCCTCGGAGGGGCTTCGTACACTGGAGACCATGCTCATCGACGACTACGTGGCGGGACTCGCGCGGGCTCTCGACGGTCCGGCCGGCCCCAAGCGTGACCTGGTCGTCGAGGCCCGCGACAGCCTGGTCGACACCGCCGAGGCCTACCAGGAAGAGGGCATGGCCAGGGTCGAGGCCGAGCTCCTGGCCGTCGAGGAGTTCGGCGAGCTGCGCGAGATCGCCCCCGCCTACCAGCGTGAGCTGACCGCGACAGCGGGGCGCAGGCTCGGCGCGCTGCTGTTCGTCAGCGTGCCGCTGACGACGCTGCTGTGGAGCCTCATCTGGGCCTTCTTCCCCGTGGACGCCGACGCCTGGGCGCACAGGCCCGACTGGTTCCTGCTCGCGGCCCGCACGCTCGACCTGTTCCACATGGCCACCGGTGTGCTCGGCGGGCTGACCCTGCTCGTGCTCACCTGGGGCTCGCGCTGGGTCAGCAGGCCCGAGCGGGTGACCCGCCTGCTCGCGGTGTGGGTGTGGACGATGCTGCCGGTGACGCTGCTGCTCAGCGCCGCCCTGCAGTACGGCTCCCAGGGCCCGGCCGGCTTCTCCGCCTTCCTGCCCGGCATGATCCTCTCGCTGACCACGCCTCTGCTGAACGGCCTGCAGCTGTACGCCGCCGCCCGCTGCCTGCGCCTCACTCGCCGGCTCCGAGCAGCCTGACCCTCAAGCCCGCCCTTGGGGTCGGGCCGTCACGCCTGGCTCTGGCTTCGGGCGTGGCCCTGGCTCACCCGGTCGTCTTCGCCCGCCCCGCGCCGGGCTCCAGCACGCTCGCGATCACCTCGGCGAACTCCCTCCAGGCCGACCGCTCGCCCGCCAGCTGCTTGGCCCCCGAGGAGGTCAGCCGGTAGGTGCGCCGCTTGCGCCCGCCCACCGTCGCCCACTCGCTGGCCAGATAGCCGACCCTCTCGAGCCTGCGCAGCGCCGGATAGACGGTCCCTGTGGGGACGGCGAGCGCGCCGCCGCTGCGCTCCTGCAGCGCCTCGATGATCGCGTAGCCGTGCAACGGCTCGTGCTCGAGCACGGAGAGCAGCAGGGCGTCCATGTGCCCGCGAAGCGCGTCGGGATTCACATCGCCCATCCTAGATCCGCGTTCGTCATGTAGGCAGTCTACATGTAGCCTCTCTATATGTAGGCAGACACAACGACGGAGTTTGATGCGATGGACGTCCTGGACCTGGCCCGCCTGCAGTTCGCGCTGACAGGCAGCCTGCACTTCCTCTTCGTGGCCCTCACGCTGGGCCTGGCGCCGCTCGTGGCGATCATGCACACCCGCTGGGTGCGCTCGGGCAACCCCCTCCACGAGCACATGACCCGCTTCTGGGGCCAGATCTACGTGATCAACTACGCTCTGGGCATCGTCACGGGCCTGGTGATGGAGTTCCAGTTCGGGCTGAGCTGGAGCGGCCTGTCGCACTACGCGGGCGACGTCTTCGGCGCGCCGCTGGCCATGGAGACGCTGGTCGCCTTCTTCCTGGAGTCGACCTTCCTCGGCCTGTGGATCTTCGGCTGGCACCGGCTGCCCAAGGCCCTGCACCTGGCCTGCATCTGGATCGTCACCTTCACCGCCTACGGCAGCGCCTTCTACATCATGATCGGCAACGCCTTCCTGCAGAACCCGGTCGGCTCCGTCGTCAGGGGCGACCACATGGAGCTCACCGACTTCGGCGCGCTGATGTCCAACAGCGCCCTGGTCGGGGCCTTCCCGCACGTCATCGGCGCGGGTCTCGCGGCAGGTGGCTTCGTCATGATGGGCGCCAGCGCCTACCAGCTCCTGCGCCGCACCGCCTACCTGGAGTTCTTCACCAAGTCGCTGCGCACGGGGGTCGTGGTCGCGGCCATCGGGGTCGTGGTCGCCGTGGGCAGCGGTTACGCCCAGTTCGGCCTGGTGCAGGAGGACAAGTTCGAGGCCAACACCGGGGCCGCGGTCGGGCTCGGCTTCATGATGCTGATCGGCGAGCTGCTCCAGCTGGTGGTGGTCTTCCTGCTGCTGCCGACCGTCTACTGGCTGCCGCGCTGGCGCTGGACGCACCCCATCCTGATCATCATGACGCCGCTGCCGTTCCTGGCCGCCGTCTTCGGCTGGATGGCCAGGGAGATCGGCAGGCAGCCATGGATGATCTGGGAGCGGCTCACCGTCGCCGACGCCATGTCGCCAGGCCTGACCTCGGGCATGGTCACCACGTCGCTGATCGGCTTCACCGGCGTGCTCGGCCTGCTCGCCGTCGTCGACTACGTCCTCATCGCCCGCGCGGTACGGCGCGGGCCCGAAGACCTCGCCCTCGGAGCCTGGCCCCGAACCCCCGCCCCCGCGCCCGTCCGCCTGGAGGTCTGACATGGAAGTCGTCTGGCTGCTCGCCTTCGCCGTCCTGCTGGCGGGCTACTTCGCCCTCGAGGGCTTCGACCTGGGAGTGGGGCTGCTGATGGCCGGCCGTCCCCAGGAGCGCAGGGACCGCATGGTCGCGGCGATGGCGCCGTACGTGCTGGCCAACGAGGTGTGGCTGGTGGCCGTCGCCGGGGTGCTGTTCGGCGCGTTCCCCGTGCTGGAAGGCGAGGTGATCTTCGCGCTCTACCCGTTCGTCGTGTCCATGCTGCTGGGCTGGATCGTGCGCGACGCGGGCCTGTGGTTCCGCCGCAGGATCGAGGGGCGCGCGTGGCGCGGCTTCTGGGACCTGATGATCTCGCTCGGCTCCTTCGTGCTGGCCTTCGGCTGGGGGATGGTCATCGGCTCGGTCGCAGGGCTGCCGTGGATCGCCGGGCTCGGCCTCGGCGCGCTCACCACCGCGCTGTTCGCCTTCCACGGCAGGACCTTCCTGGCCTGGAGGGAGGGGCGGGGCGGCGGCAGGGTCCTCGCGCTGTCGGGGCTCGCGGCCGCCGCGCCCGTCGTCGTGCTGCTGGCGGCCGTCGCGCCGCACCTGCTCGACCACGCCGCACCTGCCGCGACGCTGAATGTGCTCAGTCTCATGGTGGCCCCGTTCGCACCCCTCATGGTGGGCGCGCAAGTATGGGTGTGGCGCACCTTCCGTCCAGGCAAGGGCTCCGACCGCATCCCGTCGTTCTTCTAGAGGGCTCGTGCACAAGGATCTCCTGCGGCTCATGCGAGCCGAGCGCTCGGTACGCGCGCATCTGACCGTCACCCTGGCCGCCGCCGTGATCGCGGGGCTGCTCGTGCTCGTCCAGGCCGAGCTGCTCGCGGGGGTGCTGTCGGGCAGGTTCGCCACCGGCGCGCTGCTGTTCCTGGCGGCCGTCGTCGGGCTGCGCGCGCTGCTCGGCTGGGGGCAGGGGATCTTCGCGGCGCGCACCTCCACGGGAGTGAAGTCCGCGCTGCGCCACAGGCTGCTGGCCAGGCTCCAGGAGCTCGGGCCCGCCAGGCTGTCGGGACACCGCTCGGGCGAGCTGGTGACGCTCACGGGGCGCGGCCTCGACGCGCTCGACCCCTACCTGACCGGCTACCTGCCCGCCATGGCCGTGGCGGGCGTGGTGCCGGTGGCCGTCCTCGTCAGGCTGTTCGCGGCCGACCTCACCAGCGCGGTCATCGTGCTGATCACGCTGCCGCTCATCCCGATCTTCGGGGCCCTTGTCGGCATGCACACCAAGGCGGTCACCGAACGGCAGTGGCGCGCGCTGTCCCTGCTCGGCGGGCACTTCCTCGACGTGGTGCGCGGCCTGCCCACCCTGCGCGCCTTCGGCAGGGCCCGCTACCAGGCGAGCGTCATCCAGCGGGTGGCCGACTCGCACAGGTCGGCGACCATGCGGACGCTGCGGGTGGCCTTCCTGTCCTCGCTCGTGCTCGAGCTGTGCGCCTCGCTGTCGCTCGCGCTGGTCGCGGTGCCGATCGGGCTGCGGCTGCTCGGCGGGTCGCTCGACCTGACGACCGCGCTGCTGGTGCTCCTGCTCGCGCCCGAGGCGTACCTGCCGCTGCGGATGATGGGCACCCGCTTCCACGCCTCGATGGAGGGAGTCGCGGCGGCCGACGCGGCCTTCGCCGTCCTCGACGACGCCGCCGCCCCCGAGCAGCCCAGGGTCGCCGTCCCCGCCGCTGCCGCCGCCCCCGAGCAGGCCAGGGCCGTCGCCGTCCCCGCCTCCGGCGGTCCTCCCGAGATCCGCCTGGAGAACGTCACCGTCCGCTATCCCGGCCGCGACGACCCGGCCCTGCGCGAGGTCTCCCTGGTGATCACTCCAGGGGAACGGGTGGCGCTGGTGGGGGAGAGCGGCGGCGGCAAGAGCACCCTGCTGCATCTGCTGCTCGGCTTCGTCGCCCCCACCGAGGGACGCGTGCTGGTCGACGGCGCCGACCTGGCCGAGCTCGACCTGACCGCATGGCGCGACCGGCTGGCGTTCGTGCCCCAGCGCCCGCACCTGTTCGCCACCTCGGTCGCCGACAACATCAGGCTCGGCGCCCCCTCGGCCTCACCCGAGCTCGTACGGCAGGCCGCCGCCGCCGCGCACGCCGACGAGTTCGTCGACGTCCTGCCCGACGGCTACGACACGCTGGTGGGGGAGCGCGGCGCCAACCTGTCGGCGGGCCAGCGACAGCGCCTGGCCCTGGCCCGCGCGTTCTGCCGTCCTGACGCCTCGCTGCTGCTGCTGGACGAGCCCACCGCGCGCCTCGACGGCCGCAGCGAGGCCGCCGTCGTCACCGCGACCGCCGAGCTGAGCATGGGGCGCACCTCGGTGATCGTCGCGCACCGGCCAGCGATGATCGACCTGGCCGACCGCGTGATCCGCATCCAGGAGGGGCGGGTCGTCTCCGACGTCCTCGCCGCGAAGAGCCTGGTCCCAGGCGCGGGCGCCGCGCAGGCGGGAGACGAACGATGACCACCACCACTCAGCCGGGTATCGAGGTGACGGAGCCGATGTCCGGCCGCCGCATGGGCCTCCGCCTGCTGTGGGCCGTGCTCGCAGGGGCGGCGGCCGAGCTGACCGGCCTCGGCCTGATCGCCTCGGCCGCCTGGCTCATCACCAGGGCAGCCGAGCAGCCGCCGCTCGCCGCGCTGAGCGTGGCGATCGTCGCGGTGCGGGCGTTCGCCACCAGCAGGGGCGTCTTCCGCTACGCCGAGCGCCTGACGGGTCACGACGTCGCCCTGCGCGCCCAGGCAGCCACGCGTGAGCGCCTCTACCACTCGCTCATCCCGCCGAGAGCTCCCCGGCACGGCGGCGCCGACCTGCTCAGCCGCATGGTGGACGACACCGACGCCGTCCAGGACCTGCTGGTGCGCTGCCTGCTGCCCGCCACCTCCGCGCTCATCACCGGGCTCACGGCCGTCGTCATCGCCGTCACCGTGCACCCCGCGGCCGCGCTGGTGCTGCTGGCAGAGCTGGTCGCCGCAGGCGTGCTGCTGCCCGCAGGCACGGCGGCCGCCGCCCGCCGCTGGTCGGCCCGCATCGCCGCCGCCAGGGCCGCGCTCGCCGAGAGGGTGGCCGACCTCGTGCACGGCTCGGCCGACCTGACCGCCTACGGCGCGGGCGAGCGAGCCCTGTCAGGCGCGCTGGACGCCGACGCCGCGCTGGCCGCGCTCGAACGCCGCCAGTCCCGCGTCCACGCGGCGGCGCTGGCCGTCGGGGTGCTGGTGCAGGGGCTGACCGTGGCCGCCATCGTGCTGCTGGCCCAGGGCTCGGGCGCGGGCACCGTCGCGACGGCCGTCCTGGCCCTCACAGCGCTGGTCTCCTTCGAGCCCGTGCTGCCGCTGGCCGCGGCGGGGGAGCGCTTCGCGGGGATCTCAGCGGCGCTGAAGCGGCTGAAGGAGGTCCGCTCGGTGCCGCCCGCCGTCACCGAGCCCGGCACCCCCGCGCCCCTGCCGGGAGCGCCGCTGACCGTGGAGATCGACGACCTCGTCGTACGGCACGCGCCCAACGCCCCCGCGGCCGTCGACGGGGTGAGCCTCACGTTGACCCCTGGCAAGCGCGTCGCCCTGGTCGGCCCCAGCGGCGCGGGCAAGAGCACGCTGCTGGCCGCCCTGATGCGCCTGGTCGAACCCGAGTCGGGAGCGATCACCGTCAACGGCGCCGATCTCACGTCCCTCGACTCCGACGACGTCAGGACGCTCATGACGGGCCTGACCCAGGACCCCTACATCTTCCAGACCACCCTGCGCGACAACCTGCGCCTGGCCGGCCCCGACGGCACGGACGAGGACCTGGAGCGGGCCGTGCGGCGGGCCCGCCTGGAGCGCTGGGTGTCGCGCACCGGCTGGGACGCCCAGCTCGGCGAGGACGGGCGGACGGTCTCGGGCGGGCAGCTGCAGCGCCTGGCCCTCGCCAGGGCGCTCCTGTACGACCCTCCCGTGCTGCTGCTCGACGAGCCCGCCGAGGCGCTGGACGAGGCCACGGCCGACGAGCTCATGGCCGACCTGCTCGACGTGACGCACGGCCGTACGACGCTCATCGTCACCCACAGGCTCAGGGGCCTGGAGGAGGTGGACGAGATCGTGGTGATGGAGCACGGCAGGGTCATCCAGCGAGGACGCCACGACGAGCTGGTGGCGAGGCCCGGCTACTACCGTGATCTCTGGCAGTCGGAGGCGCTGGTCTCGGGATGATCTCAACTATGTGATGAAATCAAAGCAATCGTTGCGTATGTGAGTTTTGTCCCGCGAATGTTCTCCCGTACCTGATCAGAGGGGGAACCGGATGCGGGGCCGGACGACGTGGGTGCTCAAGCGTGCCGTCAGCGAGCCGCTTCTGCCCCTCACCGCCTTCGCGGCGATCCTCCTGGCGACCACCACGCTCGTGTCGTTGTCGATCTACATCTCCTCCGTGGTCGACGTCGGCGTCCGCTGGAGCGTGACACACGCCGACGGGGCCGACACCTCGGCGGAGGTCTCCACCTGGATCAAGGGCGCCACGTTCCCCCAGGCCGACGCGGCCGTACGCGCCCAGGCTGCCGAGTCATTCGGCAGGTTCAGGCCGGAGATCGTCTCGTCCGTCACCTCGAGCGCCTTCCACGGCGAGGACGGCGTGCGGCTCTTCTTCACCACCCGCTCCGACCTGGAAAGGCGCGCGAAGCTGGTGCAGGGCAGGTGGGCCGGTCCCGGCGCAGGACCGCTCCAGGCGACCCTGGCCCAGGACAGCGCCCAGCGCCTCGGCGTGCGCGCGGGCCAGGAGCTCACCGTACGGCGCGGCGAGACAGGCCCTCCCACCACGGTGCTGGTCACCGGCGTGTTCGCCACCCCCGACGACCTCTATCCCCGCCTGGACCCCGCCAGGAGCTCGCTCATGCTCTCCCAGGAGAGCTTCATGGCGCGCTTCACCGACCAGATGCTCGGCTCCTGGTACGTCATGCCCGACCTGAGCGGCGTCAGCACCGGCGACCTGGCCGGCCTCGCCGCGGCGGCCGCGCGCCTGCCCGACCAGCTCAAAGCTCGCCCGGCCTGCGCCGACTGCGCGGTCAGGGAGGAGCTGTCGGCCTACCTCGGCCAGCTCGACCGCAGCGCCCTCGTCGGCCAGTCGACGATGCTGGTGCCGGTGCTGCAGCTGCTCATCCTGGCCGGCTACTCCCTCATGCTGACGGCCAGGATGCTGGCCGACCGCCGCCGCATGGAGGTCGCGCTGCTGCGGGCCAGGGGCGCGGGCATGGGAGGGCTGGTGTCGCTCAGCCTGACGGAGGCGCTGCTGATCGCGCTGCCGAGCGTGCTGATCGCCCCCTTCGTCGCGCCGCACGTGCTCAACGGGGTGAGCGGCCTGCTGTGGGCGCAGGCGGGGGCGGTCAGGGTGCCGGCCGCCCCCGAGCCCCTGCCGTTCGTGATCGCCGCCCTCGCCGCGCTGGCCGGAGCGGCACTGCTGGCCGCGTCGGCGGTCAGGAGCGCCCGCCGTACCTACGTGGAGGAGCAGGCGGCGCGTGGGCGCGGCGACCGCAGGGGCGTGCTGGCCAGGGCGGGCGGCGACCTCGCCCTGCTCGTCGTGGCGGCGCTCGCCGTCTGGCAGCTCACCAGGTACGGCTCGCCCGTCACCGCGACCACCGGCGGCGTGCTCGGCATCGACCCCATGCTGGTCACCGGGCCCGCCCTCGCCCTGCTGAGCGGCGGGATGCTGGGCATGCGCCTGGTGCCGTGGACCTCCAGGATCGTCTCCGCCCTGACCTCGCGGCGCACGACGCTGGCCCCCGCGCTCGGCGCGTGGCAGGTCAGCCGCCGCCCGCTGCGCTACGTCGGCCCCGCGCTGCTGCTGACGATGGCCGTGGCCATCGGGGTGCTGTCGATCACCACCACGACCACGTGGGAGTCGTCCCAGCGCGACCAGGCCGGCCACAGGGTCGGCGCGGACCTGCGGATCTCTCCCGTCCTCGACCAGGGCGAGGTGGGCGGGCTCGGCGCGGGCAGGGTCTACGCGCGGCTGCCGGGCGTGCGCGCCGTCAGCCCCGCCTTCCGCGACTCGGTGGCGATCGGCGCGGGCTCGGCCCAGCTGCTCGCGCTCGACGCCGACCGCCTGGCCGAGGTCATGAACCTGCGCGAGGACCTGTCGGCCACCCCGCTCGCCGACCTGGCGAGCGCGCTCAAGGCGGGCAGGCCCTCGCTCGGCTCCGTGCCGATCCCCGGCACGCCGTCCGTGCTCAGCCTGCCGCTGCGCACCCAGGCGCCCGCGCCGCTCGACGCCGCGATCCTGCTCACCGACGCCGACGGGGTGCGCTGGCGGCTCGGCCTGACCGACAGGGGCTCGGGCGACGAGCGCCATCTGGTCGCCGACCTGGCCTCCCCCGCGGGCCGGGCGGGGAAGATCGCCTACCCGCTGGCGCTGCGCGGCTTCTCCTTCGGCGAGACGGGCGCGCCCGTCGTGCTCGGCGCGCTGACCGCGGACCAGGCCGAGGTGCCGCTGCCGGGCGACGTGGTGTGGACCGGCTTCGAGCAGTCGAGCCTGCAGGGGGCCGCGGGAGTCGGCGAGGGCAGGGCCAAGGAGGTCCGCGCCGGCGAGGACGCGCTGTTCGGCCTCGACGCGATCCCCGCCAGGGGCAAGGCGGTGGTGCTGGCCTTGCCGCCTGACACGCCGCCCGAGCGGGTGTTCGGCGCGACCGTGGACGGCAGGGCGACCCTGCCCCAGCCGCTGCCCGTCGTGATCACCGACGAGCTTGCCGCCCAGGAGAAGCTCTCCGCGGGCACGAAGCTGTTCCTGCCCTTCGACGCGACCACCTCCCACCTGGTCGTGGCCGCCGTCGTCGACAGCCTGCCAGGCACGGACGTCGGCGAGCCCGCCGTCCTGGTGGACCTGCCGACCATCGCCGACAGGGACGTGCTCACCGTCAACGCCCCGCCCAGGGTCACCGAGTGGTGGGCCGCGACGGCGGACGGCGACCCGTCCGCCGCCACCGCGGTCCTGGCCGCCCACCCCGGCTGGAGCGACCGCGTGCTCGAAAGGCAGACCGTCTTCACCGAGCTGCGCGACGACCCGCTGGCCGGCGGCCTGCAGGGCGCGCTGCTGGTCGGCTTCGCCGCGGCGGTGATCTTCGCAGGGCTCGGTTTCGCGGTCAACGCCGCCGTCGCCGCCCGCGAACGCTCGGCCGAACTGGGACTGCTGCACGCGCTCGGGGTGAGCTTCCGCCAGGTGCTCGGCCTGCTCGCGGTGGAGCAGACGTTCCTGATCGGGCTCGGCCTGGTGGGCGGCACCCTGCTGGCGGGCGGCATGGCGACCGTGGTGGTGCCGCACCTCGTGCTGTCCGGCCAGGTCACCGCGGTGACGCCGCCGGTCAGGCTGGACATCCCGTGGATCCAGACCGCGATCCTGCTCACGGTCATCGCGGCGGCCCTGTTCGCGATCGTCGCGGCGCTGGCGGGCTCGCTGCGCCGCCGCGGCCTGGTGCGGGCCAGGCACGCGGGGGAGGACGCATGACCATACTCAGGCTGGCAGCGCGGCTGGCGCTGCTGCACAGAGGCATCACCGCGCTGCTGGCGCTGCTGGTGCTCACCGTCACGTTCCTGGGCGGCGCGCTTCCCCGGGTCTTCGAGGACTCCTACGAGCGCTCGCTGCGGCAGGCCGTCCAGGAGACCAGGCCCGAGCTGCTCGAGATCGCCGTGGGCGCTCGCTCGGCGTTGCCGTCGCGGCGGCCGAACAGCGCCGCCGACCTCGACGCGGTCACCAGGAAGCTGCGCGCCGCCATGCCGCAGGCCCTCGCCCCGTTGATCGGCGAGGTGACGTACGGCGTGAGCACGAACCGCGTCAGGCTCGTCGGCCACGTGGGGCATCAACCCCGCCGCAACAACTTCGTCGACCTGGCATGGAACAGCGGGGCGGCCGAGCGGGTCCGCTACGTCAGGGGCGAGGCGCCGTCGGCGGTCACCACCGGGGCCAACCCGCTCACCGCGCGATCGACGCCCAACCCCTACCAGGACTCCGCGCTGAGCATCGTGCTGGCCAAGCCGACGCTGACCACCGTCGAGGCCGGGCTGCCCAGCGACGTCACCGGGCAGATGGGGATCGAGATCGGCGACACGATCGTCTCCGGAGCCGGGGTGCTGATCAAGGTCACCGGGCTCTACGAGCCGATCGACCCCTCCGACCCCTTCTGGTCGGCGTACCCCTCGATGTCGCACGTGTACATCCCCGACCCCGCCGCCAACTCGGCCGCCTTCGTGGTCACCGGCCTGGTCGGCGAGCAGGGCGTCGCCGTGATGGCGGGCGTCAGCGCGCCCATGCACTACCGGTGGGGGTTCGCGCCCGTTCCCTCCGCCTTCCGCATCGAGCAAGCACCCGGCACCGCGTCGGCCTTCGACGCGTTCACCGCAGCGGCGCGCAAGCTGTCGACCCCGGTCATGCCGTACAAGGTGACCAGCCAGCTGCCGAAGATCCTGGAGGACTTCCTCGGCAAGCTCGGGGTCACGCGGACACTCATGGGCCTGCTGCTGGCCGGGCTGTTCGCGGTCGCGTTCGGCGTGGTGGCGCTCGTGGTCGGCCTGCTGCTCGGCCGCGTCGCCGCCGGCCTGGTCGCGGCCAGGGCCAGGGCTGCCTCGACGAGCCAGTTCGCGGCCGTCGCTGCCACGGTGATCCTCCTCGCGGTCCTTCCCGGCTCGCTGCTGGGTTTCGTGCTCTCCCGCCTGGTGCCGGGGCTGGACACCACCGTCTCCCTGCTGTCCGCGCCGCTGCCGGCCCTGGCCACCCTCCTGTACGGCATGGCCCGCCTGCTGCTGACCCACCGGCAGCCGCTCGTGGAGCAGCGCGACGACCTGGTCGCCAGGCCGTTCACGCCGCGCAGGCTGGTGATCGATCTCCTGGTCGTCCTCCTCGCCGCGGTGGCGGCCTACCTCGCCGTCACGCGCGGCGTGACGACCGCCCAGTCCGCCTCGGGCGGCGACCCGCTCCTGGTGGCCGCGCCCACCGTGGTCGCCGTCGCCTGCGCGCTGGTCGTGCTGTGGGGCTACCCGTACCTGCTGCGCCTGCTGTCCTTCGGCGCGGCCAGGAGCAGGACGGCGGTGCTGTTCCTGGCGGTCGCCTCGGCGGCCCGCTCCAGGACCGCCGCCACGCTGCCCGCGCTGATCCTCGTCCCCGCCCTCACCCTGTCGGTCTACAGCGCGCTCACCCTCGACGCGCTGGACGCGGGGCAGCGCGCCGCCGCCTGGCAGCGGACGGGCGCCGACGCCAAGGTCGGCGTCGGCGAGGGCGTGATCTCGCCCGCCGCCGTCGAGAAGGTCCGCGCCCTCCCAGGTGTGCGGGAGGTCCTGCCCGTGGAGCTGCGAGAGGGCCGCCTGTCGGGCGGCACGCTGTCCTTCTCCTACCTGCGCATGGACACCGCCGCCTACGCGCGGCGGCTCGGCTCGGCCCCCTCCGTGGTCGGCGCGCCCGTGGCGGCCGTCAACAGGGCCGCCACCGCGGCCAAGGGAGCCTCCGTGCCCGTCCTGGTCACCGGCGGTCTCGGCAAGGCGCGCAGCAGGCCGATCGTGCTGGAGGGCGGCGAGAGCGCGCCCGTCGTGGTCGACCACGTGGGCCACATCGAGCGCTTCCCAGGGGCCGACCCGCTGGGCGAGCTGCTCGTCCTGCCCACCTCCGTGCTGCCCGAGCAGAAGGTCGCGATGCGGCCGAACGGCCTCCTCGTCTTCGGCGACGCGCTGTCGGCCGCCGACCTGGAGCGGGCGGCGGGGCCGGGCGCCTCCGCGAGCACCCGTGAAGGGGACCTGGCCTCGATCGTCTCGACGCCGCTCACCAGGACGATCAAGCTGGCCTTCCAGCTGACGGCCATCGTGCTGGCCCTCTACTCCCTGCTGGCGGTGTGGGTGAGTGTGGTCGCCGGCGCGGCCGAACGCGACCGCAGCATCTCCTTCCTGTCCACCATGGGCATGTCGGGCGCGCAGGCGCGGGCCATCACGCTCGGCGAGATCTCACCGCTGGTGGTCACGGCGGCGGTGGCAGGCATCGCGCTGGGCACGCTCTTCCCCGCGCTCTTCGGCGGGGGCGTCGACCTGAGCGGCTACGCGGGCGGGCTGCCCGTCGGCTACACCGTCACCTGGAGCACCCCGTTGCTCCTGGGCGCGGGGGTGACGCTGGCCGCGCTCCTGGGCGCCGTGGGACACGTCGCGCTGTCGGGCAGGAGGAAGGCCGGTGTGGCGCTGCGGGCCGGGGAATCAGCGTGAAATGCTGACGGTTCTAAGGAAAGCAAGCGAGACGACGATATGAGGAGCCACTTGTGGCGACTATCGAAGTAACCGACCAGAACTTCAACGACATCGCCGACAAGGGGATCGTCCTCCTGGACTTCTGGGCGGCCTGGTGCGGGCCGTGCAGGACGTTCGGGCCGATTTTCGAGCAGGCGTCGGAGAAGCACGCCGACGTCACCTTCGGCAAGATCGACACTGAGGCGCAGCGAGGGCTGTCGGAGGGGTTCGAGATCACCTCGATCCCGACGATCATGGCGATCCGCGACGGCATCGTCGTCTTCGCCCAGCCAGGCGCTCTTCCCGCCCCCGCGCTCGAGGACCTGATCGGCCAGGTCAAGGCTCTCGACATGGAGGCCATCAAGGCCGAACTCGCGCAGGAGATGGGCACGGCTCCCGAGCAGCAGTGACGCCATGACGCGACGAGCCCTCACCCCGCGGGGTGAGGGCTCGCGTCACGTGTGGCCAGGCCCGCCCCCGAAGCGGGGGAGCGGGCCGTCACGTGGGTCGGACGGCGCCGTTCCCCGGCCGGACCGGCCGTTGCGCGGTCGGACCCCGGGCGGGTTCGGGTCAGACCGAGCGGTAGAGCTCGGCCACCCTGAAGGCCAGGTCGAGCGACTGGCCCCGGTTGAGCCTGGGGTCGCAGGCCGTCTCGTAGCGCAGCGCGAGGTCGCCCTCGACGATCTCCTGGCCGCCGCCCACGCACTCCGTCACGTCGTCGCCGGTGAACTCGATGTGGATGCCGCCGGGGTGCGTGCCGAGCGCGCGGTGCACCTCGAAGAAGCCGGCCACCTCGTCGAGCACGTCGTCGAGGCGGCGCGTCTTGTGCCCGCTCGGCGCCTCCCAGGTGTTGCCGTGCATCGGGTCGCAGATCCAGGCCACCTTCGCCCCCGAGGCGGTCACCTTCTCCACCAGCGTGGGAAGGTGCTGGCGGATCTTGGAGGCGCCCATCCGCGTGATGAACGTCAGCCGGCCCGCCTCGTTGTCGGGGTTGAGCTTGTCGACCAGCGCGAGGGCCTCCTCCGGCGAGGTCGTGGGGCCGAGCTTGACGCCGATCGGGTTGCGGATGCGCGAGAAGAACTCCACGTGCGCCCCGTCGAGCTGCCTGGTGCGCTCGCCGATCCAGACCATGTGCGCCGACACGTCGTACGGCAGGCCGGTGCGTGAGTCGACCCGGGTGAGCGCCCTGTCGTAGTCGAGGATCAGCGCCTCGTGCGAGGAGTAGAACTCCACCGTGTGGAACTCCTCGGGATCGGCCCCGCAGGCGCGCATGAACGCCAGCGCCTGGTCGATCTCGCGGGCCAGCTGCTCGTAGCGGCGGCCCGCGGGCGACTCGGCAACGAAGTCCTGGTTCCAGGCGTGGACCTGTCGCAGGTCGGCGTAGCCGCCCTTGGTGAAGGCCCGCGCGAGGTTCAGCGTGACGGCGGAGGAGTGGTAGGCCCTCAGCAGCCGCCACGGGTCGGGCCTGCGCGACTCGGGGGTGAACTCGAACCCGTTGACCATGTCGCCGCGGTAGGCGGGCAGCTCGACGCCGTCGCGCACCTCGGTGCCCTTGGAGCGCGGCTTGGCGAACTGGCCGGCCACTCGCCCGATCTTGACCACCGGCACCTTGGCGGCGTAGGTGAGCACGATCGCCATCTGCAGGAGCGTCTTGAGCTTGTTGCGCACGTTGTCGGCGGTCGCGCCCGCGAACGTCTCGGCGCAGTCGCCGCCCTGCAGGACGAACGCCTCGCCCCTGGCCACGGCGGCCAGCTGGTCCTTCAGCTGGTCGCACTCGCCGGCGAAGACCAGCGGGGGCAGGCCGCCGAGCTCGGCGACGACCTTCTCGAGCTCGCTGCGGTCGGGCCAGTCGGGCTGCTGGGCCGCGGTCATGGTTCGCCACGAATCAAGGTTGCTCACGGCATACGAGGGTATTCCACTCGCCCCCGCGCGCGGACACCGATGTCCACGTAGTGAGAACGCCGTCCGCGGGCGATCGCCGCCTCGGCGAGGCGTCATGGCGGCCCTTCAGGCCCCGCAGGGCCTGCGTCGCAGGTGCGTACGGCCATGCCGGGCCGTAGGAGCGGGATCTTCGGCGCGGGCACGCCGCCGCCGAAGCGCAAGCCAGACTGGACGCAGTCTTTGCCCTGCTTTCAGGGTGGCGTGCCGTTCGTGACCTTCAGCGCGTCTTTCGAGTCACTTCGCGCTCACGTGCTCGGGGCGGACGCCGTAGCCGACGAAGCGCGCGAGCAGCCGCCCCACCAGCCTGCCGACGACGGGAAGGGCCGCGAGGTCGGGCAGGCCCGTCGCTCTCGCCGACCCGCTCAGCGCGGGCTGGATCAGCCGCCGCTGCGCCACCTGCTGGGCGAGCTGCGTGGCCTTCGTCGGGAACATCCGCCGCCGCTGCACCTTGAGCAGCGCGGAGGGGCCTTCGCTCAGCAGGATGTTGGCCGTGGCCACCGCGTCCTGCACGGCCAGGTTGATGCCCACCCCGAACACCGGTGACATGGCGTGGGCCGCGTCGCCGATGCACAGGAAGCCAGGCCGGTACCACCGCTCGAGCCGGTTCAACGCCACGGTGAGCACGCTGACGTCCTCGAAGCCCGCGATCGCCTGCGTGCGGTCGCCGAGGAAGGGAAGCAGCCGCTCGACCTGGCGGCGCAGCTCGCCGACGCCGTCCGCGCGCAGTCTCTCGGCCTCGCCCTTCGGGATGACGTAGCCGAGCTGCCAGTAGGTCTCCCTGTTGATCGCGACCATCATGTGCCCCGCCGAGACGCGCAGGAAGGTCTCGCCCGGGTCGCCGTCCACGCGCGGCATCCTGAACCAGACGACGTCCATCGGCGCGCCCAGCTCCTTCGGCACCAGCCCCGCGGCCGCCCTCAGGGTGGATCCCCGCCCGTCGGCGGCGATCGTCACCTCGGCCCTGAGCTCGTGCTCGCCCTCGGCGTCGCGGTAGCGCAGCCCGCGCACCGCGCCGCCCTCGCGGATCAGGCCGACGGCCTCGGCGTTCATGAGCAGCCGGAAGTTCGGGTACGTCGCGGCTTCGGTGGTGATGAGGGTGAGGAAGTCCCACTGCGGGACGAAGGCGATGTAGTTGTAGGGGCCCGGCAGGTCGCGCAGGCTCGAGATCCTGGTCCTGCCGGTGTCGGTGACCAGGTCGATCCCGTACGCCTTGCGGTGCGGGATCCGGTGGAAGGCCTCCGCGAGCCCCAGCTCGTCGAGCACCTGGAGGGTCGAGGGGTGGATCGTGTCACCCCTGAAGTCGCGCAGGAAGTCGGCGTGCTTCTCCAGCAGGGTCACCTCGACGCCCGCCCTGGCCAGCAGTAGAGCGAGCACGGCGCCCGCCGGGCCGCCGCCCGCTATCACACAGCGCATAATTCATCATGCGCTGAAAACGAGCGGCCGCGCAAGCGTCACCCGTCGAGCCGGTCCAGCACCTTGACCAGCGAGGACATCGCCAGATCGCGCAGCGGGGCGTACTCCTCCTCCGGGTACTGTCTGGGGCCGTTCTCCACCAGCAGGATCAGGTAGAGGTAGGCCCGGTAGAGGTCGAGCCGCCGGTGCGCGCCGGGGGTCAGCTCCAGCGGGCGCACCGCGCGGTAGCCGGCCAGCAGCGGGTCGTCCTCATCGATCTCGTTGAAGATCGTCGGGGTGATGAGCTCGGCGAGCGGGTCACCCCAGAAGGCGCGCTCGTGGTCGATGATCGCCTGGATGCTGGGCGCGGCGTTCAGGTCGAGGAAGACGTTGCCCGCCCAGACGTCGAAGTGCACCAGGTGCGGCGTGGTCACCTCGTCCAGCGCCTCGGAGGCGCCCTCCAGCAACGCCCTCAGCTCGGCGACGGGCCGGGGGAGGGGCGTCCCCTGATAGCGCACGGCGTCGTCGAGCAGCGCGCCCGTCATCCGCAGGTAGGCCTCGCGCCAGGTCGCGCCGGTCAGGCCGTTGTGCGGGTAGCCGTAGACGTCGCCCGTCACCCCGTTGAGCCGCGCCAGGTGGCCGCCGAGCTCGTACCTGAGCGCGGCCTGGGCGGCGTCGTCGAGCTCCGCCTGGTTCCACGGCGTGCCGTCCAGCACGGTCATGACGAGGTAGTCGCCGCCGAGCACGGGGTCGTCGAAGCCCGCCTTCAGCAGATTCGCGATCGGCACGCCCGCATCCGCCGCGTGGGCGTAGGCGGCGGCCTCCATGCGCAGCAGGTCTCGTTCGTAGGTGAGCTGGTCGAGGTCGGGAGGAGGGGACAGCTTCAGCACGACATGGCGGCCGTCGTCGAGGATGAGCTTCCACACGGCGTTGGCGAAGCCGTCGGCCAGCTCGACCGCCTCGCGCACGTGCGAGCCGAGAGCCCTGTGGGCGAGAGAGGAGAGGGCGTCGGCGCTGATGCGGCGCTTGGTTCTGCTGTCCACGCTCGGATGATCCCTCCATGCGGCATTCCAGATCAAACTGGAGCGTTATGGGCTTTATGAAAAGCCGACCTGTGGAAACGCTCCCACGCTACCGTGTTTCTAGGATTTATCGGCATATCTCGGATACGTCACGCGTACCGCAGCGCTATTGACATCGGGATTCGTCAATTTTACGGTCGCGTTACCTGTCCGGCGCGGCGGAAGGCTTTGCGAGTGGGAGCGCTCCCATGTCATGAGGCGCGTCAATCCGGTTCAGGCCATCGGGGGGATGGTGCTCGAGGAGAACTCCGCCAGGGCGAGATCCCTGCGCGGGGACAAAGGAGATTCCATGCGAAACCGATGGCGCGTGCTCATGCCCCTGCTCGCGACCTGCCTGGTCGTGACAGCCTGCACGTCGGGGCAGACGCCCACGCCCGCCGTACAGTCGAGCGCCCCTGGCGCGGCGGCGAGCCAGGCGCCCGCCCAGGGCGGCGAGGGCGCGTTCCCGCGCAACCAGACGCTGTACACCGGCGGCACCCAGTGGGGAGCGCCCGCCAACTTCAACCCCATCAGGAACTGGGACCACGCCACGGGCACGAACGGCCTGGTCTACGAGCCGCTGTTCCTGTTCGACCCCAACACGGGCCAGTTCACCCCGTGGCTGGCCGAGAGCGGAGCCTGGAGCGACGACACCACCTACGAGCTCAAGCTGCGCCAGGGCGTCACCTGGTCGGACGGCAAGCCGCTGACCGCTGACGACGTGGTGTTCACCTTCGAGCTCGGCAAGATGAAGACGGTGCCCTACGCCAACCTCTGGACCTTCCTCAAGAGCGCGGAGGCGGTCGACGGCCAGACGGTGAAGTTCACCTTCACCAAGCCCAACTACCAGCAGTGGGCGAACGCGCTCTACAGCAGGGTGATGCTGCCCAAGCACGTCTGGGAGGCCCGCTCGGAGGAGGACGTCGTCAACGGCGTCAACGACAAGCCCGTCGGCACGGGCCCCTACAGCTACCACAGCCACGACCAGGACCGCGTGGCCTGGGTCAAGCGTGACGGCTGGTGGGCCACCAAGGCGCTGAACAAGGACGTCAAGCCCAAGTACATCGTCGACATCGTCAACTCCAGCAACGAGGTCGCCATGGGCCTGCTGCTGCAGAACGGCCTCGACCTGAGCAACAACTTCCTGCCCGGCATCGCCAACCTGGTCAAGGGCAACTTCGGGGTGAAGACCTACTACCCCGAGCCGCCGTACATGCTGTCGGCCAACACCGCGTGGCTGGTGCTCAACACCCAGAAGAAGCCGATGGACGACCCGGCCTTCCGCAAGGCCGTCGCCAGTGCCGTCGACACCAAGAAGATCGTCGAGGGCGTCTACGGCAACCTGGTGCGTCCGGCCAACCCGACCGGCCTGCTGCCGCAGTGGGACAAGTACGTCGACCAGAGCGTGGTGAGCGAGCTCGGGTTCTCCTTCGACCAGGCCAAGGCCAAGAAGATGCTGGCCGACGCGGGCTACAAGGACACCGACGGCGACGGCTTCGTCGAGAACAAGGACGGCTCCAAGATCCAGCTGAAGATCGAGGTCCCGGCCGGCTGGTCGGACTGGATGGAGTCGATCAGGGTCATCGCCGAGAGCGCCAAGGCGGTGGGCGTCAACCTCACGCCCGAGTTCCCCGACTACAACGCGCTGGTCGACAAGCGCTCGTCGGGCAAGTTCGACATGATGATCAACAATGAGCGGCAGCTGTCGAACACGCCGTGGATGTATTACGACTACCTCTTCCAGCTGCCGATTCAGAAGGCCCAGAACACGGTCAACTTCGGCCGCTACGAGAACAAGAAGGTCTGGGACCTGGTCCAGGAACTCGACGGCAAGAAGCCCGAGGACGAGGCGGGAATGAAGGAGGTCCTGTCCAAGATCCAGCGCATCCAGCTGGAGGAGATGCCGGCCATCCCGCTCTGGTACAACGGCCTGTGGTCGCAGACCACCAGCTCGGTGTGGACGAACTGGCCCTCCTCGGCCCCCGACGCGCCCAAGTCCGCGCCGACCATGTGGCGCAACTGGCTGGAGCTGGGCGGCATCCTGACGCTCACCGAGATCCAGCCTGCGAAGGGCTGACCTCTGGCCGCCGCCCCCTCCCCTCGCCGGAGGGGGCGGCTCTCCGCCCTTCGCCGTCCTACCTGGAGTCATCGCGTGCGACGCTATTTCGGCAGGAAGCTGCTCATCTACGGACTGACGTTCTTCGCGGCGGTCACGATCAACTGGCTGATCCCCCGGCTCATGCCGGGTGATCCCGTCGCCTCGATGGTGTCGAGGGCCAACCTCGCCCAGCCCGAGGCGGTGGCGGCCATGCAGGCCTACTACACCGGCCTGTTCGGCCTGGACCTGCCCGCCTGGCAGCAGTACCTCAACTTCTGGGGCGCGCTGCTGCGCGGGGACCTCGGGATCAGCATCTGGCTGTTCCCCACGCCCGTGGCCGACGTGATCACGCGCGCCGTGCCGTACACCCTGGGCCTGCTCGTGCCCGCCATCCTGCTGAGCTGGTGGGCGGGCAACAGGTTCGGCGCCTTCGCGGCCAGGCGCAGGCTGCTGGACAACACCGTGCTGCCCGTCGGCTACATCCTGACGGCCACGCCGTACATGTGGCTGGCCATCCTGCTGGCCTGGGGGCTCGGCATCGTGGCAGGCGTCTTCCCCGTCGCGGGTGGCTACAGCTACGCGATGCGGCCCAACCTGTCGTGGGAGTTCGTCGGCAGCCTGGCCCTGCACTGGTTCCTGCCGTTCCTGTCGCTCTTCCTCGTCGCCTTCGGTGGCTGGGCCATCGGCATGCGCAACATGATCATCTACGAGCTGGAGGCCGACTACTCCTCCTACCTGTCGGCGCTGGGCGCTCCCCAGCGGCTGATCCGCCGCTACGCCTTCAGGAACGCGGTGCTGCCGCAGATCACAGGGCTGGCTCTGCAACTCGGCGTGCTCGTGGCGGGCGCGCTGGTCACCGAGGTCGTCTTCTCCTATCCGGGTCTCGGCAGCCTGATCCTCAAGGCCATCCAGAACCAGGACTTCTTCCTGTTGCAGGGCGTCTTCCTGTTCATCGTGATCGGCGTGCTGGTCGCCAACTTCGTCATCGACATCGTCTACGTCCTGGTCGATCCGCGTACCAGGGCGGGGATGGGGGCTGAGGCATGAGCGTCGTTCCCGACGAGAAGGCCGCCGTCGCCACCACGGGGGTCCGCGCCGAGGCGCTGCACTTCGCGCTGCGCAACGGCAAACTGCTGGCCGGCCTCACCGTCCTGGTGGTGCTGCTGGTCCTCGGGCTGTTCGGGCCGATGGTCGCCGCCGCCGACCCCAACGCCTACGTCGGGCCGCAGTTCGCCCCGCCGTCAGGTGAGCACTGGTTCGGCACCACGATCTTCGGACAGGACATCTTCACCCAGTTCATCCACGGCCTGCGCGCGACCTTCCTGGTCGGCCTGCTCGGCGGCGGCATCGCCGCGGTCATCGGCATGGCGATCGGGTTCACCGCCGGATACAGAGGCGGCATCGTGGACGAGATCCTCAACATGCTCACCAACATCGTCCTGGTGCTCCCCGCGCTGGCGGTTCTGCTGGTGATCAACGCCTACCTCGGCATCCGCAGCATCCCCGTGCAGGCCGTCTTCATCGGGCTCACCTCATGGCCGTGGGTGGCCAGGGCGATCAGGGCCCAGACGTTCTCGCTGCGCAGCCGCGAGTTCGTGGATTTGGCCAGGCTCAGCGGCGTGCGCCCCTGGCGGATCATGACCAGGGAGATCGCTCCCAACATGAGCTCCTACCTGTTCATGGCCTTCATCCTGCTGTTCGGCGGCTCCGTGCTGATCGGCGCCTCCCTCGACTTCATCGGCCTGGGCCCGACCGACTCGATCTCGCTGGGCCTGATGCTCAACAACGCCGCCCGCTACAACGCGCTGCACCTCGGCATGTGGTGGTGGTTCATCCCGCCCGGTCTCGGCATCACGGCCGTCGTCGGCTCGCTCTACGTGATGAACGTCGGACTCGACGAGGTGTTCAACCCCAAGCTGAGGGAGATGTGACATGACCTTGAAGGTGGAGGACCTCAGGGTCTACTACCGGACGCTCAAGGGGGACGTGAAGGCTCTCGACGGCGTCACCTTCTCCCTGGCCGACGGGGAGATCATGGGCTTGGCCGGCGAGTCAGGCTCGGGCAAGTCGACGCTCGGCAAGAGCCTCATCAGGCTCGACGGCAGGATGCGCCACATCGGCGGCTCCGCCGAACTCGACGGCAAGAACCTGCCGGTCGGCGACACCCACGCCATGAACCCCTTCAGGTTCCACGAGGTGTCGCTCATCCCGCAGTACGCCATGAGCGCCATGAACCCGACGAGGAAGATCGGCCGGATGGTCGACGAACTGCTCAGGTCGAGGGGCGTGGCGCCCATGCGGCAGGAGCTCGAACGGCGCGTCGGGCTGGTCGGCCTCTCCGCCGACGTGCTCGACCGCTACCCGATCGAGCTGTCGGGCGGGATGAAACAGCGCATGGTGATGGTCATCTCCACGCTGCTCGACCCCTCCCTGCTGATCGCCGACGAGGTCACCTCGGCCCTCGACGTCTCCTCGCAGAAGGCCGTGGCCAAGACGCTCCTGGAGTTCAGGGACCGCGACCTCGTCAAGAGCATGATCGTGGTCACCCACGACATCTCGCTCGTCTACCAGATCGCCGACACGATCATGGTGATGTACGCGGGCAAGCTGGCGGAGAAGGCGACCGCCGACGTCATCGTCTCCGCGCCGCGCCACCCCTACACCCAGGCACTGATCTCCTCGCTGCCCGAGGTCGGCGTCCGCTACGAGGAGCGCAGGCTCCAGGGCATCCCGGGACGCCCGCCCTCACTGCTCGACCCGCCGAAGGGCTGCAGGTTCAGGAGCCGCTGCCCGCTGGCCTTCGAGCGCTGCGCGGAGGAGCCGCCCTTCGCCGAGGTCGCGCCTGGACACTCCGTCGCCTGCTGGAAGGCCGTGTGATGCTGAGACTGGACAGGGTCTCCAAGACCTTCAGGACGGGCTCGTTCGGCGGGCGGGAGCTGCACGCCGTACGGGAGGTGGGTTTCGAGGTCGCGCAGGGCGAGGTCGTCTCCCTGATCGGGGAGAGCGGCAGCGGCAAGACCACGCTGGGCAGGATGATCCTGCGCCTGGCCGCGATCTCGGAGGGCTCCATCACCCTGGACGGCGTCGACGTCGCCAGGCAGAAGGACTACTACAGGTCGGTGCAGGGCGTCTTCCAGGACCCCTTCAGCTCCTACAACCCCATCTTCAAGGCCGACAGGGTGCTGGAGATGATCAGGCAGAGGTTCTTCCCCAGCATGGGCGCGGCCGACTGGCGCGGCAGGGTGGAGAGCTCGCTCGCGGCGGTACGGCTGGACCCCGGCGGCGTCCTCGGCAAGTACCCCCACCAGCTCAGCGGAGGGCAGCTGCAACGCCTGCTGATCGCCCGCGCCCTGCTGCTCGACATCAGGATGCTGGTCGCCGACGAGATCATCAGCATGCTGGACGCCTCGACCAGGATCGACGTGCTCAACCTGCTCGGCGAGCTCAAGGGGAGAGGGCTCGGCATCCTGTTCATCACCCACGACCTTTCGCTGGGCAACTACGTCAGCGAGAAGACCGTCGTGCTGCGCAGCGGCAGGGTCGTCGAGATGGGCAGGACCGAGCTGGTCTTCGGCAACCCCCTGCACCCCTACACCAGGAACCTGCTGGGCTCGGTCCCGCGGCTGCACCGCAGGTGGTCGGAGGAGGAGGACGCGCCGGAGGAGGAGGCGACCTGCTTCTACCACGGCGCCGCGGGAAGCGACGCCACGTGGCCCGGCCTCGTGGAGGCCGAGCCCGGCCACTTCGTCGGCTGCGCCACCTCGGGCACGTGCGCGCCCGCCCTGGAGCTGGTGCGCTGACAAGGAGCCGTCGCGGTCAGGCGAGCTGCTCGGGTGAGCGAAGGAGCTCCCTGGCCGCGACGAGGAAGGCCACCGCGTCGCGGCCGTTGAGCACCCTGTGGTCATAGGCGACGCCCAGGTTCACCACCTGCCTGGCGACGGGCGCTCCTTCGCCGTCGAGCTCGAGCTCGGTCCTGACGGCCGCCAGCGACAGGGCGCTGGTGTGGCCGGGGAAGACCACGGGCACGGCGAACGCGACGCCCGGATCGGTGTGCAGCGTCACCACCGTCGAGGGGTCGCGCAGGTCGCGCTCCCTGAAGCCGTCACCCATCGAGGCCCTGCGGAACTCCATGAGATCCTTCGACACCTCGGCCAGCGACCTGGTGCCCGCGTCGCGTACGACGGGGACGGCCAGGCCCTTGCCCGTGTCGAAGGTGACGCCCACGTGGGCGGCGGGGGCCAGGCGCACGACGCCGTCCGGCTCGGCTTCGGCGAAGAACAGCGGGAACCTGTCGCGCAGCAGCCCTGCCGCTCTGACGAGCAGCTCGGGAAGGCCGACCAGCGTGCGGTACGACCTGGTCGCCGTCCTCGCCATGGCGAGCGCGGCGTCCACCTCGACGGTCAGCGCGGTGAAGGCGGCGGGCACCGTCCTGTGCGACTCGGACACCAGCTCGGCGGTGCGCCGCTGCGCCCTTCCGAGGGTCACTCTCTCGTGCTGCGGGTACGGCGGCGCGGGAGGCTCCGGAGCCTCCGGCCCGGCGGCCAGCCGCTCGATGTCGGCCCTGCGGACCAGCCGGACGCCGAGGGCGCGCACCCTCTCCTCCGACACGCCCGCCGAGGCCATGAGCGCCCGCGCGGGCCCGGTGATGACGATCCCGTCATGCTGTGGCCGGTGGCCGGGCTCGACGTCCTGGCGAGGGTCTTCCAGGCCGGCGAGGGGTTCGGAGCCGGGCAGCAGGTGGGCCACCGTCTGGCCCGGCTCGATCTCGGCCCCCTCGGGAAGCAGGCGGCGCACCACCCCTTCCCCCTCGGCCGCGATCTCCTCGGTCGCCTTGGAGGTCTCCACCACCACGAGCGGATCGCCCTCCGCGACCCGCGACCCCTCCTCGGCCACCCACTCCACCACGATGTAGTGGGTGTCGTTGCTGTTCAGCCTCGGGACCCTGACCTCGATCACGAGAGGGCCCCGAGCACGGCCGAGCGGATCGTGCTGTCCTGCACCATGATCTCCCGTTCCAGGTGAAGCGCCGTGGGAAGGATGCTGTCGGCCGCGTTGACCAGGCCGATCGGCTGCCGAAGGGTCGGCCAGAGCGGGCCGTACAGCCGCCTGGCGACCTCGGCGCTCCAGGTGCCGCCCTCGCTGCCGTCGTCGGCCACGCAGACGTGTCGTGCCGCCGACAGCCTCTCGAGCACCGCCTCCTCCAGCGCGAGCGGGTACAGCGTGGCCGGGACCAGCAGCTCGCAGGCCACCTCGTCGTTCAGCAGCAGCTCGCGCATGGCCGCGACCGCCCTGTGCGCCATGCCTCCCGGCGTGACCAGCACGCAGTCGGGGGCGCCCGCCTCCGGCAGGAACACCCGCGCCCATCCGGGCCGCTCGCCGAGCAGTTCGAAGCGGAAGAGGTCGTCGACGACGCCGTTCTCGAACGCCTGGCGGGTGTAGAGGATCTTGTCCTCGAACACCACGGACGGCTCGCCCGTCGACAGCAGATGGGTGAGCAGCACACCGGGGTCGTGGAAGGGGGACAGCTCGTGGACGCCGAGCCCGGGCACGCCGATGAGGTGCTTCTGGGGGCTCTGGCTGTGCGTGGGCCCGTAGCCCCTTCCGCCTCCCGAAGGGCAGCGGACGACCAGGGGCATGGGCACGCGCCTGCCGTACATCGTGGTGGACTTCGCCGCGAAGTTGACCAGCTGGTCGAAGGCCAGCGTGACGAAGTCGGCGAACATGATCTCGACGATCGCCTTGTCGCCCGCCAGTGCCAGTCCCGCGCCGACGCCGACGATGGCGCTCTCGCTGAGCGGGGTCGAGCGGACCCGGTCGCCGAACGCCGTGGACAGCCCCTTGGTGATCTTGAAGGCTCCGCCGTACGGGTCGGAGAGATCCTCGCCCAGGAGGTGCACGCTCGGGTCGGACTTCAGCAGCTCGTGCAGGGCGAGGTTGAGCTGCTCGGCGACCCTCACGCCCTGTCCCAGACCGACGGCGGCCTGGCCGCGACCTCGTCGGCGAGCCGTTCGACCCGCTCGCGCTGGGCGAGGTCGACGCGGAGGAAGCGCTCAGGGTCGGCCCGCCGGTAGCTGGTGTACCAGTCGGCTTCGCGCGCGCGAAGCAGATCGGATTCAGGACGGGAGTCGTCGCCCTTGCTGTGGGGGCCCAGCCGGTGCGTGGCGAACTCCACGACGAGCGGCCTGCCGCGCTCGCGGACCTCGGCGACGGCGGGGCGCAGCGCGTTCCTGATCGCGGCGACGTCGGTGGAGTCGATCGCGAGGTGGTCGACGTCGAAGGCGGCCGCCCTCGCCGCGACGGAGCCGGCGAGCTGGAGGCGGGTCGGCGTGGACTGGGCGATGCCGTTGTTCTCCACGACGAGCAGGAGGGGGACCTGCCAGAGGCTCGCGAGGTTCAGCGCCTCGTAGACCGAGCCCTCGCCCCAGGTGCCGTCGCCGACGTAGACGCAGGTGAGCGCGCCGGTCCCGGCCATGCGCAGGGCCACGCCGACGGCCACGGGCAGGCTCTCACCCTGGACGCCCGTCGACAGGAAGCGGCGGTGGTAGATGTGCTGGCTGCCGCCGACGCCGCCGCAGAGCGCGCCCTCGCGGCCCATGATCTCGGCCAGCAGGCCGTGGGGGTCGAGGTGGCGGGCCAGGAAGTGCCCGTGGCCTCGGTGGTTGCTGAACACGAAGTCGTCGGGACGCAGCAGGGGAGAGAGGGCGACGGGAATGTGCTCCTGGCCGAGACACGTGTGGGTGGTGCCGTGCAACAGGCCGCGCTCGAAGAGGCGGAGCAGGGCGAGCTCGAAGTGCCTGATGAGCAGCAGCCTTTCGAGGTCGTCGTCCTCGATGGTGGCCGGCGGACTCATGTGATCACCTGTCCTCCTCGGAGGGTACGGCCTTGGGAGCGCTCCCAAACGGTAAGAGCCACCGGCACGGCGCGTCAAGGAGGCCGGAGACTCCGGGCCGGGATCGGCATCCTCCGGCCCGGCCCGCGAGAGCTAGAGGGCCGCGATGGTCCAGGAAGCCTCGTGCTTGTCGCCAGGGGACAGCACCACCAGGTCGGTCCCCGAATTGAACGCGTCGGGCGGGCAGGTCATCGGCTCCACGGCCAGCCCGGCGTGGCCGAGGCCCGTGCCCGTGCACACCTGGACCCATGGGAGCTCCGCCGCCTGCCAGCTCATCTCCACCCCGCCGCCCGGCCCGCGCACCCGCACCCGCACGAGCCCGTCCACGCCGTCCGTCCGCCCGGCGTCCGCCGCACTCTCACCGCGAAGCCCCGATCCCCCGTGCCCCGTGCCCGCCTGGCAGGAGACCTGGCGGGCGCCCTCTGATCCTGACCCTCGGCTGCCCGTCTCCAGGTCTCCATGTGCCAGGGCGGTGAACGCGTGGTCGATGGCCGTGTCGCCGATCACCCGGGGCGTCCTGAAGTCGTACGGCGTGGACGCGACGTCCTCCAGCGCGACCGGGAGCAGCGCCTCGTCCACCATCGCCACGACGGAGGCGGGCAGGTGCAGTTCGTAGGCCGTGACGTCGTCGCCTGCCAGCAGCCACGGATGCGGACCGCACCCGTAGGGGGCGGGCCTGTCACCCACGTTCTGGACGGTCAGCGTGGTGGTCAGTCCGTCGCCGTCGAGCCGGTGCACGACCTGGAACGACAGGGCGAACGGGTATCCAGGCGACGGCGCGAGGTTGAGGGTCAGCCTGGCGAAGCCGTGCTCGTCCTCGACGGTGAACAGCTCGGCGACGCTCCAGCGGGCCTCGGCGACCAGCCCGTGGAGGGCGTGGCCCCTGTCGGGCTCGTTGACGGGCAGCCGGTGGACGTCGCCGTCGAAGGCGTAGCCGGCGCCGCCGACCCTGTTCGGCCATGGGGCCAGCAGGGTGCCGCTGTAGTAGGGGATGGGACCTTCGGCCGGCCAGCCGGTGATCAGGTCGCGGTCGCCGTGACGCAGCATCCGTACGGCCGCGCCGCACTCGGCGACGGCCGCCGTGTAGCCGCCGCCGTGAAGGAGGAGGTCGGTCAAGGGAGGTCCTTTCACGGGGCGAACCTGGCGCGGCTCGAACGGGTCAGCGGGGGTGGGGCGATCGAGGGGATGGCGCGGCTCTTTGGGGGCCGGGGATGAGAGCGCCGATCGGGCGGACCAGGGGAGTGGGGCGGGGCGGACGGGGTTGCCTTGGGCGACCTGAGCGGCCCAGAGCCTTACTGGAGGTCGGAGCGGCACAGGTTGTTTCACGGCGGTGGGGCGGTCGGCGGGAGTCCTCGTCCGGGGGTTGGGCTGCCGGCCTGGGCGTCGATCGGGAGCAGGTAGGACGGGCGGAAGGATATCGCCTGGCGCATATCACCAGACACGAGCCCGCAGCCGGCGACCTCAGGACCATCCCAGCGAAGAGGACCGAAACGCGCCACTCCGACCACCCCTCGGACTGCACCAGACAACTCACCGGCCCCTCCGGACCACCCCTCCGGCCGACGCCGGACAAGACGGGACCACCCCTCCGGCCGACGGACAAGACGGGACCGCCGGTCCGGTGGTGCCGGATACGTCGCCCGGTGTTGCTGGATCGCCGCGCCGGACATCCTGGATCGTCCGTCCGGCGCTGGACGATACGGGATCGCCGATCCGGTGGTGCCGGACATTTCGCCCGGCATCTCCGGATCGCCACGAACAACTCCGGGACCGCCGGTCCGGTGGTGCCGGACACGTCACCCGGCGTCGCGGGATCGCCGCGCCGGACAACCCCGGAACGCCGATTTCGGTGGTGGCGGACAACTCATCCGGCATCTCCGAAATCGCCCATTCGACGGCGCAATACCGCTTCGTGGATCCCGCTCAGGGGGGTCAGGCCGTCCTCCTTCGATGGGAGCGCTCCCAGCTCAAGGTAAGGATTAGTGGAGATCGGTGTCAACGTCTGGATGTCTTCGCAGGCGAACCCGTGTCATCGACGTGCATAAAGAGCCATAAATCGGGATATGTCATGGGAATTTCGGCCGAGAGCTTGACGTGATCTGCTGCACACTCCTAGCCTCCCATCCGTGGGAGCGTTCCCACTCGAACGAATTCCGCCGCCGTCCAGACGGTTCCGACCGTACGGCGCAGGAGCGCAGCCCGGACGCCGGGCGCAGAACAGACACCGCACCACCAGGGCACTCTGCCGTACCGAACCATCAGAGCGCCCAGGACACCGCACCACACGCCGATGCAACGTCTGTCTCACAAAGGGCATTCATGTCGACAGTCGTGGACCACCCGAGGGGCTCTCCCGGCCCCACCACCGTGCCTGACCTCCTCCGCGCCCGCGCGGCGCTCGAACCCGACCGGGTGGCGTTAGCCGTCGCCGGTCATGGCGAGCTGACCATGCGGGAGTGGCACCTGCGCGCCGACTCCGCCGCCCATGGCCTGCTCGCCCGAGGGCTCCGGCGCGGCGAGCGCGTGGGGTTGCTGTTCGCCGCGAAGGACTGGATCGCCTTCGCGGTCGCCTACTGCGCCGTCCAGCGGGCCGGAGCGGTGGCCGTGCCCCTGTCGGACCGTCTGGCACCGGCCGAACTCGCCTACATGCTGGACGACTGCGCGGCCGTGGGGGTGCTCCACGGGGAAGGCACTCTCCCTCCGCCGGGCGCGTACTGGTCCTGCCAGGCGACAGATCTGGAAGCAGGGCCCGAGAACCTGCCCCGTCCCCCGGGCGTCGAGTCCGGCCACCGTACGGCCGGCGAACAGGCTCGGGGACACCTGCTTGGCGTCGTGGCCGGTCAGGGTCAGCACCACCAGGCCGCTGACGGGCCCGCGCTCCTGCCTTGTGCGCCGGGCGCCCAGCCTGAGCTCGTCACGAGCCCGCCCAAAGGCGGCCTTGCACCTCTTCCTCGCATCCCTGGCGACGAGCTCGTCACGAGCGCCCCAGAAGCCGGGCCTGAACTCGCGGGCAACTTGGGGTGCCGGGCTGGGCTCGCGGACGACATACAAGACGGGGCTGGGCTGCATGGCTTACAAGGCGGGGCTGGGCCTGTGCATGGCTTACAAGGCGGGGCTGCGGACGGGCGGGGTTCGGGTGCCGGGGTGGCGCGGGGGTGGGTGTCTCAGGGTGGTGTCGGGGTCGAGGTGAACCCGGGCGACTTGGCCCAGATTCTCTACACCTCCGGCACCACCGGCAGGCCCAAGGCGGTGGGGGCCAGCCACGCCAACCTGACCCACGACAGGGCCCTACGGCCGAACCGGCGCAGGTTCGCCCACTCCACCCGCCTGCTGCATGCCTTCCCCATCGGCACGAACGCAGCCCAGGCCATGCTGATGAACGCGCTCGACGCCCACCCCACTGTCATGACGCTGCCGACGTTCACAGCGGCGAGGTTCGCCAGGCTGATCGAGTCGCACGCCGTGGGGACGGTCTTCGTCGTCCCCTCCATGGCCAGCGAGCTGCTCAACCACGGCGCGCACGAGCGGCACGACCTGTCGAGCGTGGTCCTGCTCGGGTCGGCGGCGGCGGCGCTGCCGCCCGCGCTCTCCCTACGGCTGTCGGCCGCCTTCCCCAACGCGACGCTCGTCAACTACTACACCTCGACCGAGGCGGCGCCGGCGCAGACCGTGATGGTCTTCGACAAGGACAGACCCGCGGCACTGGGGCGCGCGGGGTTCGGCAGCGCGCTGCGGGTGACCGGCGAGGACGGCAGGCGCCTGCCCCCCGGCGAGGTGGGCGAGATCTGGCTCCGCTCCGCCGCCGCACCCCGCTCGTACATCGGCGGCCGGACGGCTGGCAGCAGCGGTGAGGGGAGCGGGGGCGGGGTGTTCAGGGAGGGATGGGTGCGGATGGGGGACCTCGGCTACCTCGACCGTGACGGCTACCTCTACCTCGTGGACAGGGAGAGCGACGTGGTCAAGTCGGGCGCCTTCAAGGTGTCCACTCTCCAGGTCGAGGCCGCGCTGTACGAGCATCCTGGCGTCGCCGAGGCCGCGGTGGTCGGAGTGGAGCACCCCGTGCTGGGGACCGCGCTCGCCGCCGCCGTCGTGCCGCGCGGACCTGACCTCTCCGTGACAGCGCTGCGCGCGTTCCTGGCCGACCGGCTGGCCAGGCACGAGATCCCGCACCGGGTGCTGGTCGTGGCCGACCTGCCGAGGAACCGGTCGGGAAAGGTCGTCAAAGAGGAGCTTCGAGCCATGATCGGGAAGGCGTGACATGACGAGATCCCTGGTGGGCGGCCCTGACCTGGCGTCCCTCGCCCAGCACGGCATGTGGGTGACCGAGCGCTCAGGCGCGGCGGGCCCCACACCCCGGACGATCCCGCTGCCGGGGCATCCGGCGGTCTACCGCATGCCGTTGGCCGTCTGGTTCGACGGTCCGATGGAGGTCGGCAGGATGCTGGCCGCCTGCGGCGAGGTCGTGCGGCGGCACCCGGTCCTCACCTCCACGCTCGCCGAGCGCGACGGCGTCCTGCGCCTGCTGACCGGCACCGCCGAGGTGCCCGTCACGCTGGCCGAGGCGCCGGCCGACCCGCTCGACCTGGCGGGCGAAGGCCACCTCGACCTCGCCACCGGCCCCCTGGCCCGCTTCACGCTGGCGAGGACCGGGCCGGACCGGCACCTGCTGGTGTTCGCCGCCCACCACATCGTCTTCGACGGGATGTCCAAGGACATCCTGGTGCGCGACCTGGCCGCCGCCTACGCGGGCGAGCCGCTGCCACCGCTGCCCGTGCCGTACGGCGAGGCCGTCGAGGACGAGAACGCCCGCGTGCGTGACAGGCTCCCTGGCGCGGCGGAGTTCTGGCGCGCCCGCTGGCACGACTCCAGGGAGCTCGTCCTGCCGGGCCTGGGCACGCCCACCCTGCACGCCGCGCCTGGAGACGCCGTCGACTTCGTCCTCGGCGACGAGGTGGGGAGGACGGCCGCCCCGCTGGGACTGACCCGCTTCGAGGTGGTGCTGTCGGCGCTGCGGCTGCTGTTGCACGCGTACGGCAACGCCCGCGCCGCCGTGGCCGTCGACCTGTCCACCAGGACGGAGGCGACCAGGGAGCACGTCGGGCTGTTCGTCAACGAGCTGCCCTTCGACGTCGTGCCGTCGGGCACGTTCGCCGAGTTCGCCGCCGACGTGCGGGCGGAGCTGCGCCGGATGTACGCCTACAGGCACGTGCCGCTGGCCAGGGCGCTGGGCGGGGTGAGCCCGCGCGCGGCGCTCACCCCCGTCTCGCTCAGCTATCGCTCCAGGAGCGAGGCCGAGCCCGTCTTCCCAGGGCTGGCCGCCTCGGTGGAGTGGATGATGTTCAACGGAGCCGTGCGCAACACCCTGCATCTTCAGGTCGTGGACGGTCCGAGGGGGGCGGCGGCCAGGCTGCAGTACAACCCCCGCCACCTCGGCAGGGACGGCTGCGAGAGCGTGGCCGCGGACCTGACGGCGCTGCTGCGCGGCGTCGCCGAACGGCCGCACGCGCCGATCGACGACCTCCCGCTGCCTTCGAGTGTCGCGGGCGCGGGCGGCGGAACCGGTCTCCAGCGGCCGAGAGCCGCAGGGACGGACGCCGGCCTGGTCGTGGCCGTGGGCGAGATCTGGCGCCAGGTGCTCGACCTCGATCACGTCGACCCCGGCGACGACCTGTTCGACCTGGGCGGCCACTCCCTGTCCATCACGCAGATCATCGCGAAGGTCAGGGACACGATGGCCGTCGATCTGCCGTTCGAGGTGTTCATCGACGATCCGACCGTCGAAGGCGTCGCCGCCGAGGTCGCCAGGCAGAGGAGCCTCGCGTGAGCCAGGCAGAGGAGCCTCGCATGAGGCCGCTGGAGGAGCCTCGCGTTAGCCAGGCGGAGGAGTCTCGCATGAGGCCGGTGGAGGAGCCTCGCGTCAGGCGGCGGGTGGCGGAGCTGGTCTCGCGTGCGACCGACGGTGAGCTGGAGGTCGAGGAGATCATGGCCGCCGACTGCTCGCTGACCGCCCTCGGTGTCGGCTCGCTCGCCTTCCTGCGCCTGATCGACGCGCTGGAGGAGGAGTACGGCGTGCAGATCGACCTGGCGGCGCCCGCCGGCGCGCTCGACAGCCTGGACGAGATCGTCGCCCACCTCGGGGCGACACGATGATCACAGAGGTCGGCGGCGAGAGCGTGGAGTTCACCGGCGAGCGGGTGGCCGGCGCCCCGCTCACCTGGGGCCAGCAGTCCATCTGGCACTCCACCCGCTGGCTCGAGGACGGCGACCCGTACTTCAACCTGCCATGGGTGCTGCCCGTCCACGGCAGGCGCGACCTGAAGACCGTCCTTTCGGCGTTGGGCGCGCTGCTCGACAGGCACGAGAGCCTCCGCACCACCTGGGAGGACACCCCTCGCGGGCCGGTCCAGCAGGTGAAGGGCCACGGCGAGCTGAGGGTCGAGGTGGTCGAGGCCGCGGAGGTGAAGCCCAGGCAGGCCGCCGCGACCGTGGCGGCCGAGCTGGCGGCCACCGGCTTCGACTACGCCCGCGAGCTGCCTCTGCGCTGCTCGGTGGTCTGCGACAGCGCCGGCCGTCCAGGGGCGCTCGCCTTCGCCCTGACGCACTTCGCGGTGGACGGCTGGGCGCTGGACCTGCTGGCCGCCGAGTGGCGAGCGCTGCTGACGGGCAGGCCGCTGCCCGCCCCCCTCTGGCATCCGCTCGACCAGGCCGCCTTCGAGCAGGGGGAGGGCGCGGCGCGGGGCGCGCGCTCGCTGCGCTACTGGCGCGAGGCCATGGACAGGGCGCCTGCCACGCTGTTCGGCGAGCGGAAGCAGGAGCCCGAGCGGCCGAGGTTCGTCAAGGTCGGCATGGAGTCGGCCGCGCTGGCGGCCGCCGCCGAGATCCTCGCGGCGCGCTGGGCGGTCAGCACCACCAGCGTCCTGGTCGCGGCCACCGCCGTCCTGCTCGGTGAGATGACGGGACAGCGTGACATCGCGCTGCAGTTCATCGTGGGCAACAGGCACGACCCGCGGATGCGCGCCATGGTCGGCACCGCCGTCCAGGACGGGCTGTTCGTCCTCGCCATCCCCGACGGGCACGTCGCGGACGCGGCCAGGGCCGCGCACGCCTCGGCCATGGCCGCCTACCGGCACGCCCACTACGACCCCGCCGAGCAGCGGGCGCTGCGCGACGAGCCGGGCAGGCCCGACCTGTCGGCCTACTTCAACGACGTGCGGTCCTTCCCCGGCTGGCCGAACCGGCCGAGGGGACATCCCGCCGAACTCACCGGCAGGACCAGGACCTTCCACGCGGGCGCGTGGGACGAGGTGGACGCCTCGTTCTTCCTTTCCACGGGCCCCGCGACCGACACCTGCCAGCTCTACCTGCTGACCGACACGGCCAGGCTGTCACGGGCGGCGGCCGAGGCGATGCTGCGGGCGATCGAGACGCTGCTCGTCACGAGCGTCACGCGGGACGTGCCGCTCGCCGGGATCGGCGGGCTCGGGATCTACGAGGAGACGCGATGAGCGACGACATGATGCTGGTGGTCGTCAACCACGAGGAGCAGTACTCCGTGTGGTGGGCCGACCGCGACCCGCCCTCGGGCTGGACTCCGACAGGCTTCGCCGGCACCAGGCAGGAGTGCCTGGACCACATCGCGACCGTCTGGACCGACCTGCGCCCGCTCAGCGCGCGGGGGACGGAACGTTGATCTCCGCCGACCGGCGTCAGGAACTGCTGGGCCGCCTGGCCGCGCTGCCGCCCGAGCGCCGGGCGGCCATGCGCAGGTCGCTCGGCTCGTCGAGGCCCGAGGGCAGGGTGTGGCCGCTGTCGTTCGGGCAGGAGCGGCTGTGGTTCCTCAGCAGGTTCGACCCCACCGACACCAGCTACCACGTGCCGTGGACCGTGCGGCTGCGCGGCCCCGCCGACGGGGGAGCGCTGGAAGCGGCGCTGGGCCGCATCGTCGAACGGCACGAGGTGCTGCGCACCAGGTTCGTGATGGAAGGGGACAGATCTGGACAGGTCGTGCTGGCGCCCCACCCTTTCGCGCTCGAACGCCTGGATCCGCGGCCCGATCCTGACGCCGCGGTGGCCGCGTACACGGGCAGGCCGTTCGACCTGCGCCACGACCCGCCGATCAGGGCGGCGTTGCTCCGCCTCGGTCATGACGACCACCTGCTGTCCATCGTGGTCCACCACGTCGCCGTCGACGGCTGGTCGCTGGACGTCCTGATGAGGGAGCTGGCCGCCTGCTACGAGGCGGCCAGGCGGGGCGGGGAGCCCGAGCTGGCCGAGCTGCCCCTGCAGTACAAGGATTACGCGGTGTGGAGCAGGGAGCGTGCGGACGGCGAGGGCAGCGGGCACCTCGGCCACTGGAGGGAGAGGCTGGCGGGAGCGCCCGTGCTCGACCTGCCCACCGATCATCCCCGCCCCGCCCGGTGGACGGGCAGGGGCGGACGGTGCCGGCTCGCCCTGCCCGACGCGAGGACGGCCAGGCTGGAGGCGTTCCTCAAGGGCGAGCGGTGCACGCTGTTCATGGGCCTGCTGGCCGTCTTCCACGCCGTGCTCGCAAGGGCGGCGGGCCAGGACGACGTCTGCGTAGGGGTGCCCGTCGCGGGTCGCGACCGCACCGAGTTCGCGCCGCTGATCGGCTACTTCTCCAACACGCTGGTGCTCCGAGGCGACCTGTCGGGCGATCCCTCCCTCCGTGAGCTGTTGCGCCGAACCAGGGTCGCGACCCTGACCGCGCTCCAGCACGCCGAGGCGCCGTTCGAGCGGGTGCTCGCGGCGGCCGGCACGCCGCGCGACCTCAGCAGGCCGCCGCTGTGCCAGGCGATGTTCAACCTGTCGCACCACCTGCCCAAGGCCGATCTGCTGCGCGCCACGATGGCCGACCTGTCCGTGGCCGTGTGGCCGCCGCCGCCGGGGGGCCGTACCAAGAGCGAGATCTCGGCCGACCTGTACAGAGGGCCCGAAGGACTGGGCGGGTGGCTGGAGTTCAACAGCGACCTGTTCTCCACGCGGCGGGCGGAGGGGCTCGCGGCGGACTTCGCCGCACTGGCCGGACGGCTGGCCGACGAGCCCGACCTGCGGCTGTCAGAGCTGAAAGGACGATCGTGACGACGCTGGAACTGCTCAGGCGCAGGCGGGCGTCGGCCCCTCGGGCCGTCGCCGTCAGCGGCGTGGACGGCGAGCTGACCTACGAGGAGCTGCTCGGCCGCGCCGACGCCCTGGCCGGGCTGCTGCGCGAGCACGGCGTGCGGCCAGGGGTGCCCGTCGGGCTGTGCATGCCGCGCACCACCGGCATGGTCGTGGCGCTGCTGGCCGTCTGGGCGGCCGGCGGCGCGTACGTGCCGCTCGACCCCGGCTTTCCCGCAGGACGGCTGCGGCTGATGCGCGAGGACGCGGGCGCCGGCCTGGTGCTGACGCAGGAGGGCGTGGACCCGAGCCTGCTGGCGGGCGCGTCCATGACGCTGACCCTCACCCCGGGCGGAGAGGCGGCCACCGCGGGGCGTCTCCCCCTGGTGGAGGAGCACGGAGACCTCGCCTATCTGATCTACACCTCCGGCTCCACCGGCGGGCCCAAGGGTGTGGCGGTCACGCACCGCGCGGTGACGAACCTGATCGAATCCTTCACCGGCCTGCTCGGGCTCAGCTCACGCGATGTCTGGCTGGCCGTCACCACGCTGTCGTTCGACATCTCCGTCCTGGAGCTGCTGCTGCCGCTCGCGTGCGGCGCGCGGGTCGCCCTCGCCTCCGCGGCGGAGGCCGCCGACGGCAGAGCGCTGCGCGCCCGCGCCCTCGCCGAGGGCGCCACGGTCATGCAGGCCACCCCCTCGGGCTGGCGGATCCTGTTGGAGGCGGGCGTGCCCGAGAGTGTCGGCCTGCGCCTGAGCGGCGGCGAGGCGCTGCCGCGAGACCTGGCCGACCGGCTGCTGGAGGGCGGCGCCCGGCTGCTCAACGTGTACGGCCCGACCGAGACCACGGTCTGGTCCACCGCGGGCGACGTCGCGCAGGGCGCGGGCCCCGTCGACCTCGGCCTGCCGATCGCCCGCACCCGGCTGCACATCCTCGGCCCCGACGGCAGAGCCGTGCCTCCCGGGGAGCAGGGCGAGCTGCACATCGGCGGCGACGGTCTCGCCAGGGGCTACCACGGCATGCCCGCGCTGACCGCCGACCGCTTCCTGCCCGACCCGTTCTCGAGCGAGCCAGGCGCCCGCATGTACGCCACCGGCGACCTGGCCACGCGCACCCCCGACGGCAGGCTGCACTACCTCGGCAGGGCCGACCAGCAGGTCAAGATCCGCGGCTTCCGCATCGAGCTCGGCGAGGTCGAGAGCGCCCTGCGGGCCGCCCCCGAGGTACGGCAGGCTGCGGCCCGCGTGCACGAGGGCCCCGACGGGCAGCCCAGGCTGGTCGCCCACGTGGTCCCGAACGAGCCGTGCGAGGCGGAGGAGCTGTGGCCCGCGCTGCGCGAGCGCCTGCGCGCGGCCCTTCCCGAGTACATGGTCCCCGGCCGTCTGGTCGTCATGGCCGCGCTGCCGCTCACCCCCGGCGGCAAGCTCGACAGGAACGCGCTGCCGCCCCCCGACTGGTCCCGCGCGGTCGCCGCCTACCGGGCGCCCACCACCCCTGTCGAGGCCGAGCTGGCCGAGCTGTGGGGCGAGGTGCTCGGCCTCGGCGAACCCGTCGGCGTGGACGACGACTTCTTCGACCTCGGAGGGCACTCGCTGGCCGCGGGCCGCATCATCGCCAGGATCCAGTCGAGGTTCACCGTCGAGGCGCCGATCCTCGTTCTCTTCGAGAACCCGACCGTCGCGGGCCTCGCCCGCGAGCTGGACCGCCTCGACGACAGCGGGCTCGACCTGACCACCGTCGCCGCGCTGCACGACCAGCTCGACGGGCTCAGCGCCGAGGACCTGGACGCGCTCTTCGACGAACTGGCGCAGGGCTCGTGAAGGCGCCCCTGTCGCCCGCGCAGGAGCGGCTCTGGCTCCTGCAGCGACTCGACCCCGACGACGCCGCGTACACGATGTACCTGGTGCGCCGCCTGCGAGGCGCCCTCGACACCGCCGCGCTGACCAGGGCGTTCGGGCAGGTCGTGGCGCGCCACGAGAGCCTGCGGACCTCCTTCGCCGAGCAGGACGGCGTGCCATGGGCGATGGCCGAGCCTCATGGAGCGTCCGCGCCGCCCGTCGAGTGGCTGCCCGCGGCAGGCGAGCGTGAGGCCGCCGAGCTGGTCGCCGAGCGCGTCAACGCGCCATTCGATCTGTCGGAGGGTGTCCCGCTCAGGATCGCGGTCGTCAGACTCGCCGCCGACGACCACGTCCTCTGCCTGACGCTGCACCACATCATCGCCGACGGCACCTCGCTCAACCTCCTGCTGGACGAGCTGGGCGAGTGCTACGGCGCCGCCGTCGAGGGCCGCGCGCCGGTCCTGGCGAAGCTGGGGGTACGGCCGAGCGACTACGCACGCTGGCAGCGGCACAGGGCCGAGCGGGCGGCGCCGTACTGGCTGGAGCGGCTGGCCCGCCCGCCCGTCACCGAGCTGCCCTTCGCCCGCGCCCGTCCGTCGGGAACGGGCGCCTTCCACACGGTCCGCGTCGACGCCGGCCTCGCGGGGCGCGTCGAGCGGCTCGCGGGACGGCACCGCGCCACGCCCTTCATGGTGCTGACCGCCGCCTACCAGGCGCTGCTCTCGCGGCACAGCGGGCAGCGGGACCTGCTGGTCGGGGCGGTCTTCGCCGGGCGCGACAGGGTCGAGCTCGAACCGGTGGTCGGCTACCTCGCCCAGACCGTCGTCCTGAGAGCCGACCTCGGCGGCGACCCCTCCTTCGCCGAGCTCCTGACCAGGACGAGAGCGGACGCGCTGGCCGCCATGGGCAGGCCGGGCCCGCCGTTCGAGCGGCTCGACCTGCCCGTGGACACGCTGCTGCCGACCATGCTCGTCCTCCACGACCGCGTCTCGCCGCCCGCCTCGTTCGGCGGGCTGGAGGTGTCGGACTTCGCGGCGGGATACCGGCAGGCGAAGGTCGGGCTGCTGCTGGAGGGGGCGTGGGACGACGACGGCGGTCTCGTGCTCACCTTCTGCCATGACACCGGGCTGCTGGACAGGGCCGAGGTGGAGCTGCTGGCCGCCAGGTTCGTGCGGCTGCTGGAATCCGCGGTGGACCGGCCGCACGAGGCCGTGTCCGACCTGCGGATCTGGACGGACCAGGACGAGAGCGCCATCAGGGCCCTCGCCTCCCCGCGCCCCGCTGCCCGCGAGGACGCGCGCGGCGTGCCAGAGCTGATCGAGGCGTCGGCGCACGGACGGCCGGAGGCTCCCGCCGTCCTCTGCGGCGAACGGACCGTCACCTACGGCGAGCTGTGGGCGTGGGCGGGAGAGCTGGCCGCGGCGCTGCGTGGGCACGGGGTGCGCGAAGGCGACGTGGTGGGGGTGTGCCTGCCCCGCTCCATCGAGGCGATCGTCGCCCTGCTGGCCGTCTGGCGGGCGGGCGCCGCCTACCTGCCGCTCGATCCTGACGATCCGCCCGAACGGCACGCGCCGGCCCTGGAGACGGCGGGGGCCGCCCGCGCGGTCTCCAGGATCGGACTGCCCGGCGACATCCAGGTGATCGACCCCGCGACCCCGCACCCGAAGGCCCCGCAACCCAAGGCCCCCCACGTGGAGTCGCCGCAGGGGCCGCCGCCCGCGCCACCCGGTCCCTCGTCGGCGGCTTACGCGATCGCCACCTCGGGCTCCACGGGTCGTCCCAAGACCGTCCTGGTCGAGCACGGCGCCCTCGCCGCGCGCGTGCGCTGGATGCGCGAGGAGTACGGCCTGACACCGGCCGACCGTGTCGTCCAGTTCGCCTCGCTGAGCTTCGACGCCCACGTCGAGGAGATCTTCCCCGCGCTCGCCGCAGGAGCCTGCCTCGTGCTGCTGCCCGAGGGCGCCACCGGCCTGCCCGACGTGCTCGGCAGCCCGGCGGGCCGCGGCGTCACCGTGCTCGACCTGCCCACCGCCTACTGGCACGGGCTGACCGAGACCGCAGACGAGGTGGCCTGGCCGCCCGGCCTGCGGCTGGTGATCATCGGCGGCGAGCAGGCCGACGCCGCCGCCGTGGCCCGCTGGCGCGCAGGTCCCTGCCGGGACGTACGGCTGGTCAACACCTACGGGCCGACGGAGACCACCGTGATCGCCACCGCCGCCGACCTGGGCGCGGACGACGCGGCGCGCAGGCCGCCGATCGGGCGGCCCATCGCGGCGACGTCGGCGCTCGTGCTCGACGTGCGCGGCCGTCCGCTTCCCGCGGGAGCGGCGGGCGAGCTGGTCGTCGGCGGAGCGGGCGTGGCGCGCGGCTACCTCGGCCGCCCCGATCTGACGGCCGACCGTTTCGTCCCCGACCCTTCGGGACACGGCGCGCGACGCTACCGCACAGGCGACAGGGCCCGCCTGCGCTCCGACGGCTCGCTGGAGTTCCTCGGCAGGCTCGACGACCAGCTCAAGGTGCGCGGCGTGCGCGTCGAGCCGGGCGAGGTCGAGGCCAGGCTGACCGGACATCCAGGGGTCGGCGCGGCGGCCGTCACCGCCAGGGGTGACGACCTGGTGGCCTACTACACGGGCGCGGCCGAACCCGCCGAGCTTCGCGCCCACGCCGCCCGCGCGTTGCCGCGCGGCCTGGTGCCCACCCAGTGGGTACGGCTGGACGCGCTGCCGCTGACGACCGGCGGCAAGCTCGACAGGGCCGCGCTGCCCGAGCCGTCACGCACGCGGACGGCCGGCGGCGTCGCTCCACGCACCGAGACCGAGCAGCTGGTCGCGGACGTCTGGGCGGGGCTGCTCGGACTCGACGAGCTGGGCGTCTTCGACGACCTCTTCGAGCTGGGCGCCCACTCGCTGCTGGCCACCCGCCTCGCGGCCAGGCTGCGCTCGATGCTCGGCGTCGAGGTGCCGATCCGCGCCGTGTTCGAGCGGACGACGGTCGCCGCGCTGGCCGAGGTCGTGGAGGAGCTGTTGCTCGAGGAGATCGCGGGCCTGACCGAGGAGGAGGCGCTCGACGTGCTGACCGGACAAGTGGGAGCGCTCCCGTGCGGAGAGGGAGGGCCCTGATGGGAGAGAGCGTGACGATCGTCGGCGCGGGACTGTCGGGGTCGCTCCTGGCGATCCTGCTTGCCAGGCGCGGCCACCGGGTGGAGGTCTTCGAACGGCGCGGCGACCCGCGCGTGGGCGCCCACGACGCGGGACGGTCGATCAACCTCGGGCTCTCGGCCCGCGGCATCATGGCGCTGCGCAGGGCGGAACTGTGGGAGGAGGTCAGGCCGCTCACCGTGCCGATGCGCGGACGACTCGTCCACAGGCGGGGCAGGCCGCCCGCCTTCCACCCCTACGGCAGGGACCCCTCCCAGATCCTCTACTCGATCAGGCGCGACGCCCTGGCCACGCTGCTCGTCTCCCGGGCCGAGAAGGAGCAGGACGTGCGCTTCTTCTTCGACACCCGCTGCGTCGCCGTCGACAGGGAGCGGGCGGCGATCACCGTCGAGGGGCAGGCGGGGCCGCGCGAGGTGCGCGCCGACTTCGTGGTGGGCGCCGACGGCGCGTTCTCCGTGGTGCGCGCCGAGACGCACAGGGGACTGCCCGCCGACTTCCGCCAGGAGTTCCTCGACTGGGGGTACAAGGAGCTGACCATCCCGCCCGCACCCGGCGGCGGCCCGCGCGTGCCGATCGAGGCGCTGCACGTGTGGCCCGGCAGCGAGGGCCTGGTCGTCGGCCACCCCAACCTCGACGACTCCCTCACCTGCACGCTGTTCATGGCCCACGACAGGCTCACCGCGCTGACCGGCGAGGACGAGGCGGAGGCGCTGTTCCTCGAGCACTTCCCCGGACTGCTCGATCTGGTCCCCGACCTGGCCGGCCAGGTGACGGCAGGGCCCGTCGGCCACCTGGTCACCGTCCGCACCTCGCCGTGGCGCCATCGTGACCGCGTCGTCCTGGTCGGCGACGCCTGCCACGCCGTCTACCCCTTCTACGGCCAGGGCATGAACTCCTCCTTCGAGGACTGCGTCGTCCTGGACGAGCGCATGGCCGCCCACCCCGGCGACCGCGCCGCGGCCTTCGCCGCCTACCAGGAGCTGCGCAGACCGCACACCGACGTGCTGGCCGAGCTGTCGGCGCAGAACTTCCTCGAACTGCGCGACGGGCTGCGCTCGCCGCTCCATCTGGCCAGGAAGAAGGCCGACCACGCGCTGCACAGGCTCTTCCCCCGCGCGTGGGTGCCGCTCTACACGCTGGTCTCGCACACCACCACGCCCTACGGCGACGCGCTGCGCAGAGCCCGTGTCCAGGACCGCGTCGCGGGGGCGGCGGTCCTGGCGGGCACCGCGCTGCTGGCGGCGGCCGCCCTCCGTGGCGTACGGCGGGCTCGCGGCGACAGGAGAGGTCCTTCGTGATCACCCATCCCCAGGACGAGTCGATGATCCTCTTCGAGGCGGCGGACCTGGTCCCCGCCGGGCCTGACGGCGACGGCCGGGCGGGCGAGCTGCTGCGCCTCCACGGCGACGAGCTCAGGGCCGTCGTCACGTGGGCGCGCGAGTACCTGTGCAGGCCGCATCCCGAGCTGGGACGCAGGGGGGCCGTCTGCCCGTACACGCAGGCCTCGCTCGACAGGGGGGCCTTCCTGATGGCCGTACTGCCGGGCAGGCCCGCAGGGGTCGCCGAGCTCACACAGGTGATCGAGCGGCACAGGGACTGGTTCGCCGAGCTGGCGCCGAGGGAGCGGCCCGAGTCCCTGCACAGCACCATCCTGGTCCTCCTGCCGGGCATGGCCGACGACCTGGCGGCCATCGACGCGGCCCAGGCCGAGCTGAAGGACGAGTTCGTGCCACACGGACTGATGATCGGAGAGTTCCACGACGGCCCCCCCGACAAGCAGGGGCTGTGGAACGCGGCGTTCAGGCCGCTGCGCAGCCCGGTCCCGATGCTGGTGATCCGGCACATGGTCGCCACCGACCTGCCGTTCCTCATGACCGACGCCGCACACCTGTCGGCCTACAGGCGGGTCTTCGGCGACCACGTTCCCGCGCACCTGCGGGAGCTGGCCGAGAGCGTGGTGAGCGAGCCGTGACAGAAGCGTCGCAGAAACCCCCCGGACGCCCCGGCGCACTGCCCGAGGGGGCTCTGGCCAGGCTGATCGAGCGCAGGAAGGGCACGGGCATCCCCAGGCGCGAGCCTGGCCTGGCCGTACCGCTGACAGGGACGCAGGAGCGGCTGTGGTTCCTCGACCAGGCGGGACAGGACGCCGCGGCCTACCTGTGCTGGGCGGGCAACAGGCTCAGGGGGCCGCTGGAGACGGCGGCGCTGCGCGCGGCGCTGGCGGCCGTCGTGGCCAGGCACGAGGCGTTACGCACCGCCATCGTCGAGGGGCCTACCGGACGACCCGTCCAGGTCGTGCGCGCCCTCGCCGAGCTCGACCTCGACGCGCTCCTCGAGCTCGCCTCCGTCCCGCCGCCCTCCGGCGAGGAGGCGGCGCGACGCCTCGCCGACGCCTTCGTGGCCAGGCCGTTCGCGCTGGACAGGCCGCCGCTCATGCGGGCGCTGCTCGTCGAGCTCGCTCCCGACGACCACATCCTGCTGCTCTGCCTGCACCACATCGTCTGCGACGGCCCCTCCCTCGAGGTGATCCTCGACGAGGTCCACGCCGCGCTCGCGGGGGAACGGCAGGACCCGGCTCCTCCCACGCAGTTCCCCGACTACGCGGCCTGGCTGGCGAGCAGGGGAGGCAAGCAGCTCGAAGCCGACCTGCGCTACTGGCGGCGGCAGCTGGCAGGGGCTCCCGCCCTCCTCGACCTGCCCGCCGACAGGCCGAGGCCCCCGGCGCCCAGCGGGCGCGGCGCCAGGCACTCCCTCCCGCTGCCCCGCGAGCTCGCCCTCCGGCTGGCCGAGTTCGCCGGACGGCGCAGGGCGACGCCGTTCATGCTGGTGACGGCCGCGCTCGCGGTCACGCTCGCGCGCCACGCCGACCAGGACGACATCGTGATCGGCACGCCCGCCGACAACAGGGACCTGCAGGAGCTCGAACGCTCGGTCGGCATGTACGCCAACACCGTCGCGCTGCGCTTCGGACTCGACGGCAACCCGACGCTGGCCGAGGTGCTCGACCAGGTCAGGAGGGTGGACACCGAGGGGCTTGACCACAGGAGGGCGCCGTTCGAGGAGGTCGTCGGGCTCGTCGGCGGACGCCGCGACCTCAGCCACAACCCGGTCTTCCAGGTCATGCTGGTGGTCGAGCGGGCGCCTCGCCGGCGGGCCTCCACGGCGGCCGGGCTCACGGTGGACGGCTGGGCGCCGCCCGTCCCCGCGGCGCGATTCGACCTGACCGTCGTCGCGGTGACCGGCCCCGAGACCTTCGAGCTGCACCTGGACTACGCCAAGGACCTGTTCGACGAGGGCACGGCGGCGGCGATGGCCGAACGGCTCGCGGCGGTGCTGGAGGCGCTGGTCACCGACGAGAACCAGCGCATGTGGCACGTCCCGTTCCCTCCCCCCGAACCACCCACTCAGCCACCTCGGACGGAGGACGCGCCCTGGGAGTCGGTGGTGGACAGGATCGCCGGCTGGGCGGCCAGGGCCCCCGAGGCGCCCGCCGTCGTGGGCGAGGAGGGCACGCTCGGCTACGGCGAGCTCCTCGCGCGCGCGGACCTGCTCGCCGACCGGTTACGCACGGTCCTGGCCGGGGGTGAGCGCGACCAGATCGTCGCCCTCGTGCTGCCCGCGGGAGCGGAGGCGGTCGTCGCCGTCCTGGCCGTGCTGCGGGCCGGGGCCGCCTACCTCCCCTTGGACCCCGGGCATCCGCCCGCCAGGCTCGCGGCCCTGCTCCGCGAGGCGTCGGCGGCCGCGGTGATCGTGGCCCCCGGCCTGGAGCCGACGGTAGGCGACTACGACGGCCCCATCCTGCGCTCGAACTCCGCATCGGCCGAGACCACCTCGTCCAGGACAGGGAGCTCTTCGGCCGGGTCGGGGACCTCGTTCGCCGGAGAGGGCAGCCCGCGTGAGGTGGGTCCTGATGACCTGGCGTACGTGATCTACACCTCCGGATCCACCGGCGCGCCCAAGGGCGTGATGGTCACCCATGGCACGCTCGACAGGCTCACCCGCTCCTTCGCCGACCTCCACGGGTTCGGGCCGGGACAGCGGCTGCTGATGCTGCCCCCGCTGACCTTCGACGCCTCGGTAGGGGACCTGTTCCCCGCCCTCACCACCGGCGCCGCCGTCGTGCCACACCCCGAGCCCGCCCGTCTCGACGGCGCCGAACTCGTCAGGTTCTGCCGTGAGCACGGCGTCACCGCGGTCGACACGGCCGCCTCGCTGTGGCGACGCTGGGTCGGCGACCTGGCGGCCACGGACGTCCCCGACGACTGGCCGGTGCGGATCATGATGATCGGGGGAGAGGAGGCCAGGGCAGAGGACGTCCGCGCCTGGCAGCGGATCACCGCGGGCCGCTGCGATCTCTACAACCACTACGGACCCACCGAGGCCACGGTCTGCGCCACCGTCCACAGGTTCGGGGGCGGCGACGACCTCGGCGCGCTGTGGCGGGTGCCCATCGGGACCCCGCTGCCCCACGTGACCGCTCGGGTCCTCGACCGACACGGCGGGCTCGCACCCGTGGGCGTGGTGGGCGAACTGCACCTCGGGGGCGACTGCCTGGCCCGCGGCTATCTCGGCCGCCAGGACCTGACCGCCGACCGCTTCGTCCCCGACCCGTACGGCCCGGCGGGCAGCCGCCTCTACCGCACGGGCGACCTGGCCCGCATGAGGCGAGACGGAAGCCTCGAGTTCTGCGGGCGGCGCGACCGGCAGGTGAAGATCCGCGGCCACCGGGTGGAGCCGGCCGAGGTGGAGGCCGCCATCGCCGCCCACCCGGGCATCGCCGACGCCGCCGTGATCGCGAAGGACGACCGCCTGATCGCCTACCTCACCCTCGCACCATCAACGACCCCCACCTCCCCGACCTCCGCCACGCGGATCTCCGCCACCACTTCCCCGACCTCGGCCACGCCGATCTCCGCGAACGCGGCGGATGGCGTCGGGAGAGCCGGCGGGGCGGGGGAGCGGGAGGGCGGTGTGCTCGAAGGGCTGCGGCGGCGGCTCAGGGGCCGGTTGCCTGGACACCTGCTGCCCTCCCAGTTCATCGTCGTGCCCGCCATCCCGCGGACGGCGCACGGCAAGGTGGACCAGGCCGCGCTCCCACCCCCCGACCGGCGGACCGGCGAGCACGTGCCGCCCGTGGGCGCCGTCGAGACGGCTCTCGCGCACGTGTGGGCGCAGGCGCTCCGCGTGCCCGAGGTGGGAAGGACCGACAACTTCTTCGAGCTCGGCGGGCACTCCCTGCTGGCCGCGAGCGTCGTCGCGCAGACGCGTCGCGTCCTCGGCGTGGAGGTCCCGCTGTGCGCCCTGCTGGAGAGCGCCGACCTGTCCGACCTCGCCGCCCTGATCGAAGGCCACCGCGTGACGGAGGACGACCCCGACCTCGCGGCCGAGGCCGCTCTCCCCGCCGACCTCGTAACCCTCGCGCAGACCCGTGAGGTCCTCGCGACGCCGGCGACGAGCCCGTCTGCCGTGCTCGTCACGGGCGCGACCGGCTTCCTCGGCGCGCACCTGGTCGCCCAGCTCACCGTCCGCACCGAGGCCGACATCCTCTGCCTCGTCAGGGCCTCCGACGAGCGTGAAGCCGCGGCGCGGGTGCTGGACAACCTCCGCTCCCACGGCCTGGAAGCCGACCCGGCCAGGATCGTCGGGGTGCCGGGAGATCTGGCCCAGGAGCGGTACGGCATGACGCCGGACGCCTTCGCCGCGCTCGCCCGCCGTACCGGCGTGATCTGTCACAACGGCGGCAGGGTGAACTTCGCGGAGAGCTACGCCAGGCTGCGCCCGGTCAACGTCGACGGCACGCTGGAGGCGATGCGGCTGGCCGCGCTCGGAGGAGCCCGCCTGCACCTGGTCTCCACGCTCGGCGTCTTCCTCGGCGACGCCCACAGGGGCAGGCCGGTCACCGAGCTGGACCCTCCCGACGACCCCGAGGGGCTCGGCAGCGGCTACGACCAGAGCAAGTGGGTCGCCGACAGGCTCGCCCGCGAGGGCAGGACGGCGGGCCTGCGGGTGTCGGTGCACAGGCCCGCCAGGGTGAGCGGCGACAGCCGTACGGGAAGGGGCAACGCGGGCGACTACTTCAGCCGCCTGCTGGCCACCTGCGCCGCCCTCGGCGCGGTGCCCGACCTGCCGTTCGAGGAGGATCTCGCGCCCGTCGACTACGTCGCGGCCGGGATCGCGCACCTGGCGCTCACGAGCGACGCCGACGGCGAGCACCACTACTTCAACGGCGCGACCATCTCCTACGCGGGCATCGCGCGGACGATGGGCGCCGATCTGGTGCCGTGGGGCCGGTGGAGGTCGGCCGTCCTGGAAGGGGGCGAGCGGCTGCCGCTGGCGCCGTTCGCGGCGACGCTGCCGGAGCAGACGCCGCGCTTCGAGCGACCGCTGTTCGACTGCGGACGCACCGAGAAGCTCCTTTCTGCGGCGGGCATCACCTGCCCGCCCGCCGACACCGCCCTGCTGGACAGGTATCTGGGCCACCTGGGGTCCGGTCGTGAGTGAGCGCGCGGACATGATCCGCTTCGCGGGCATCTGGACCGCCTCCCTGCTCTCGGGCGTCGGCTCCAGCCTGACCGCCTTCGTGCTCGGCGTGTGGGTGTACCAGACGACGGGCTCGCCGACCCAGTTCGCGCTGGTCATGCTCTGCGGGCTGCTGCCCGGCATCCTGATCGGCCCGTTCGCGGGGATGGTGGCCGACAGGTTCGACAGGCGGTGGGTGCTGATCGTCACCGACTGCCTCGCCGCGCTGCCCACCGCCGCGGTGGCCGCGCTGGTGAGCACGGACCTGCTGGAGGTCTGGCACCTGTGCCTCGCGACGGCGATCAGCGCCGCGTGCGGGACCTTCCACGTGACGACCTACCAGGCGATGACCCCGCTGCTGATCCCCGCGAAGCACCTCGGCAGGGCCAACGGCCTCATGCAGCTCACCGCGGCCTCGCAGATCGCCGCGCCGGTGCTGGCCGGAGGGCTCATGGTGGCCATCGGCATGGCGGGGGTGCTGGTCGTGGACCTGGCCACGTTCAGCGTGGCCGTCCTGACGCTGCTGCTGGTCAGGCTGCCCGCGACCGTCCTGCGGCCCAACCAGGGCAGGGAAAGGCCCGCCGTCGGGGCCGACCTCGCGTGGGGGTGGCGGCACCTGCGAGCCAGGCCCGCGCTGATGGGCCTGGTGCTCGTCCAGACCGGGTTCAACTTCGTGTTCGCGGTCGCGGGGGTGCTCGTCCAGCCCCTGATCATGTCGTTCGCCTCGCCCGGCGTACTCGGCGTGCTGATGTTCGCCGGGGGCGCGGGCATGTTCGCCGGCGGCCTGTTCATGGCGGCGTGGGGCGGGCCCGCCCGGCGGGTCGGCGGGATGGCCCTGTTCATGGCGCTCGGCAGCCTCTTCCTGATGGCCCACGCCCTGCGGCCCTCGCCGCTGCTCGTGGGGGTGGCCGCCGCCGCCTTCCTGTTCACGCTGCCCGTCGTCAACGGGTGCGCGCACACCGTCATGCAGGCCAAGGTCGAGCGGGACGTGCTCGGCAGGGTCCTCGGCACCGCGCACTCGCTGGGCGCGGCGGCCACGCCCATCGCCTACCTGCTGGCCGCCCCACTCGCCGAGTACCTGGCCGACCCCCTGCTACGGCAGGACGGCGCGCTCGCCGGCAGTCTCGGCGCGGTCGTCGGTGTGGGCGAAGGAAGGGGCATCGCCCTGGTCCTGCTCGCCGACGGCGTGCTGCTGGCCGCGCTGGCCGCCGCCGTCGTCCTCGCCCCCCGGCTTCGCACGCTGGAGAGCGCCCTGCCCGACGCCGCGCCTCAGAGCGTCACCACCGGCTGACCGCACCGCAGAAAGGACCCGTATGCCGCTCGCCCTGCCGCCCGACGAGGCCCGCGCCTTCCTCCAGGGACAGGCGCCCGCCCCGATGCTCGACCTGGTCGGCATGATGGCCTGCCACGCCGTCACCGCCGGGCTGCGCCTGGGCCTGTTCGACGCGCTGGCCGAGGGAGCGCGCGACCTCCCCTGGCTGTCCGCCGAGCTGAAGGCCGACCCCGAGGCGCTGACCCTGCTGCTCGACCTGCTCGTCCGCACCGGATACCTGGAGCGGGAGGAGCACGGCTACGCCAACAGCGCGGCCTCCGCCGCCTCGCTGTGCACGGGCTCTCCCACCTACTACGGCCACGTCCTGCCGGTATGGCACGCCATCGTCGGCGAGCTCTGGGACGGCCTGGCCGACGCCGTACGGACGGGCCGCCCGCCCGGCGGCTTCTACCCCTGGCTCGAACAGCGGCCCCGGCTCTCCGCGGCCTTCCACACCCTGCAGGGCGGCCTGGCCTCCTGGCTGGCCGAGGAGGTCGTCGAGCTGGCCGGACCCCTGGAGGGCGCGACCGGCCTGCTCGACCTCGGCGGCGGCCACGGACTCTACAGCGAGGCGTTCTGCCGCGCCCACCCCCGGCTGACGGCCACCGTGGTGGACCTGCCCGGCGCGCTCGAGGACGGCACGACGCACGAGCGCGTCACCCGCCACGCCGCCGACCTCGCCAAGGAGGGCATCGACGGGGAGTACGACGTGGTCCTGCTGTTCAACGTCCTGCACGGCTTCCCCGAGGAAGAGGCGAGGGGCCTGCTGGCTCGGGCGGCGGGCGCCGTACGGCAGGGCGGCCGGTTGCTGGTGCTGGAGACCGTGCTCGAACCCACGGACGAGCACAGGGGAGGGCAGGCGGAGGCGGCGTTCACGGCGGGCTTCTCGCTCAGCCTCTGGCACACGCAGGGCGGCGCGGTCCGCCCCGCGCGGACGATCGAGGACTGGCTCGGCGAGGCCGGCTGTGTCGCGCTCGCCCGTCACGAGCTGAGCCGCTCGGCCACGCACACGCTCTTCATCGCCACCCCCGCCGGAAGGGAGGCGCTCCGATGACGCTCGGATGGAACGACTCCGTGGGGCTCGTCGTCGCCGACGTGGACGACACTCTCGCCCCGCCCTTCCACGACCTCGGCGACGAGCTGGCCGACGAGCTGACCGCCCTGCTCGCCTCGGGGGTCAGGATGCTGCTGGCCAGCGGGGCGGGGCTGGAGGGGATCAGGGAGAGGGTGGTCTCCCGCCTGCCCGCCGAGCTGCGGGCAGGCGTCCTGGTCGCGCACTGCAACGGCGCCGAGGTGTACGGCTTCGACGAGCGCGGTGAGCAGCGCGAGCAGGTCATGTTCTCGGTCGTCGACGCGGCCCATCGCACGACGCTGCGCGGCGCGGTCCACATAGCCGAGCTGCTCATGAAGGAGTTCGATCTCGCCCACGCCGAGGGCCGGCCGAGCCGGGGCGCCGCGCTGCTCGACGACAGGGGCGTGCAGGTCACCCTCGACCTCAGCGGGCCCGCCGAGCGCGACCCGGTGCTCGCCAGGGCCCGCGAGCTGCTGGAGGAGAGCGGCCTCGACGTGGAGGCCCGTCCAGGCGGCGCCTCCGCCGTCGACCTCGTGCTGCCCCACGTGGACAAGGGCCATGCCGTACGCGCGCTGATCGGCTGCGGCCTCGCGGGGCCCGGCGAGGTCGAGGTCTGGGGCGACCAGTTCTCCGTGCGCGGGGGCGGCGCCGACGTGGCCATGGCCATGGCGGTGCCTCAGGGGAGCCGAGTGATCAGCTTCAGGGCCGTGCCGCCGTGCGACGTGCCCGCCGTACCCGGCATGCGGATCTGGCCAGGTCCGCGCCATCTCGACGAAGGCGTCCTCGATCACCTGAGAACAAGGAGAAACCCATGAAGATGGCGCGGTTGTTCGACGACCATGCCCGCGAACCTTTCACGCTCCTCGGCGTGGGACCGATGAGCCCGACCGTGGTGGACGCCTCCATCGAGTGCGCGGCCGAGCACGACGCGCCCATCGTGTTCATCGCCAGCCGCAACCAGGTCGAGGCGCGCGACCTCGGCGGCGGGTACGTCGCGGGATGGACCTCGAGAGATCTGCGGGAGTACGTGCGGGAGCGGGCAGAGGCCCACGGCCACGCGGGACCCCTCTACGTGGGGCGCGACCACGGCGGCCCGTGGCAGCGCGACGACGACCACCGGGCGGGCCTCGGCTGGGAGGAGGCGATGGACAGCGCGATGCGCTCCTACCGCGAGGACATCGAGGCCGGCTTCGACTACCTGCACATCGACACCGCCAAGGACCCCGCCTTCCCCCGCGGCGTGCCGCTCGATCTGGCCGCCGACCGCGCCGTCCACGTGCTGCGCGAGGTCGAGGCCTTCCGCGCGGGTGGCGGCCACCCCGAGGTGGCCTACGAGGTCAGTCTGGAGGAGGCCAACGGCACCAGCTCCACCCCCGCCGACTTCGCCTACTTCATGGACACGCTGCTGAAGCGCGTCGAGCACCACGGACTGCCCAGGCCGCTGTTCATGGTCGGTAACACCGGCACACTCACCGGGCTGAGCCAGGCCGGCCGCGTCGACTTCGAGACGGTCGGCGCGCTGGCCGAGACCGCCGCGCGGCACGGGGTCGTGCTGAAGGAGCACAACGCCGACTACCTCCCCTTCGACGACCTGGCCAGGCATCCCGCCGCGGGCATCGGCATGGCCAACGTCGCACCGGAGTTCGGCAGGCTGCAGACCGAGGCGCTGCTGCGCCTGGCGGCGCTGGAGAGCGCCGCCTGCCGCCGCCGCGGCCTGCCGGGCTCGGCCTTCGGCGAGATCCTGACCGACCTCGTCTTCCGCTCCGACCGCTGGCGCAAGTGGGTCCGCTCGGGCGCGGACCTGGCCACCAGCGACGCGGTCGTGCTGGCCAACGGCCACTACTTCGACAGCCACCAGTCCGTACGGCAGGCGCGCGCGGTCCTGATGCGCAACTGCGCCACCATGGGCATCTGCGCCGACCCCGCGGGCTTCGTCCGCCATTCGATCAAGGAGGGGCTGCGCCGCTACCTGTTCGCCTTCGAGCTGACCGGACGCAACCAGGAGCTGTGCGTTGCCTAGCCCCGCCGCCTTCGTCATCCCCTTCTGGTCGGACGGCCGGCCGCACCGGCTGCGCTACCTGCGGGAGGCGCTCGACAGCGTCGCCGCGCAGACCGACCCCGACGTGCTCGCCATCGTCGTCGACGACGGCTCGGACAGCGAGCGCGACCTGGCCGAGCTGACCGGATGGGCCGAGCGCGACGACCGGCTCCTGCTGGTCAGAGCCGCCGACAACAGGGGCCCCGGCCGCTGCCGCAACCTCGGCGTCGCCGCCGCCCGGCGCGCAGGCGCCGAGCTGATCTGCTTCCTCGACTCCGACGACCTCGCCCACCCCGCAAGGGCCGCGACCGCCCGCGCGATGCTGGCCGCCGACCCCGAGGCGGACGTGGTCTACTCGGGCTTCACGGTGATCGGCGACGACGGCGCCCAGGTGCCGAAGGAGCGCCTGATCAGCGGCATCAGGATCATCATGGACGACATCGACCGGCGCCCGCTGGAGGGCCACGACTGCTGGATCCCCATCGCCGTCGAACGCGACAACCTGACCATCCCCTCCGCGCTCAGCGCCCGCACGACGCTGGCGGCCGCCGTGCCCTTCCCCGAGCACTGCCGCTTCTTCGAGGACACCCACACGTGGCTGCGCTACTCCGCCCACGGCGCCAAGATCCTGTTCGCGCCCGGCACGCCGTCCCGCTACCGCGTGCCCGACGACACCAAGGGCAGCGAGTCGCGGCTCAGGGCGGGCGGCATCGAGGCGTTCAACAGGCTGAGGGTGGAGGTCACCGCGCCGGGCCTGGCCGAGGCGGTGCGGCTGGCCGTACGGCGGGGCGTCATCGACGAGGCGCGCGGGCTGGCCGTCCGCACCAGATACCTGCTCAACGTGGCGGCGATGCTGAGGCTCGAGGGCAGCCACGAGACCGCCGACGATCTCGTACGGCAGGCGCGCGAGCTGTCGCCCGCCGACTTCGCCGCCTACCGCGGGCGCTACGAGGTGGACGCGTGAAGGCCTTCGTCTCGCTGTGGTCGGCCGACCCGCTCGACATCGGAGGCGACATCGACCGCGTGGCGGGCCACGCCGACGGCTTCCACATCGACGTCACCGACGGGCATCTCACCCCGCAGCTGCTGTTCGGTCCCGACTTCGTCGCCGCCGTGCGCAAGCGGACCGAGCTGGCGATCGAGGTCCACCTCATGGTCACGCACGCCGACGTCTGGATCGGCCCCTTCCTCGAGGCGGGGGCCGACATCGTGACCGTGCACAGGCGAAGCACCCGCGACCTGCCCGCCACGCTCGCCCGCGTGGCCGAAGGCGGCGCCACGCCCGGGCTGGCCGTGGAGACGCACGAGCAGGTGGGCGACGTCACAGCCCTCGCGGGCGCCTTCGACCGGCTGCTGCTCATGGGTACCGAGATCGGCGTCAAAGGGGTGGAGGTCGACCCCCGCGTCTACGGCAGGATCGGCGAGGCCGTCGCGCTGCGGGAGGGCATGGGCGGCTTCGACCTCTTCGTGGACGGCGGGATCAGGCGGCACACGGTCGGGCTCATGGCGGCGGCGGGCGCCGACGGCGTGATCCCCGGCAGCTTCGTCTACGGCGCCCCCGACCCCGCCGCCCGCCTGGCCTGGCTGCACGGCCTCCGCTGAGCCGCGCCCCTGCCGCCCGCTCGGGGCTCAGGCCGAGTCGCGGATCACGAGGTGGGTGTCGAGGATCACCACGGGCTGCTCGAGCCGTTCGCCGTTGATGCGGGAGACGAGGAGATGGGCCATCTGGCGGCCCATCGCCTCCGAGGGGTTGTGGACGGTGGTGAGCGCGGGCGAGGAGTGCGCCCCCGCGGGGGAGTCGTCGAAGCCGATCACCGCCACGTCTCCCGGCACGTCCTTGCCGCTCTCCTTGAGCACCCTGATCGCGCCCAGCGCCATGGGGTCGGAGGCGGTGAAGACGGCGTCGAGCTCGGGATGCTCGGCCAGCAGCGTGCGCATGGCCGTCATGCCGCTCTCCTCGCTGAAGTCGCTGCCGTAGATCACGATCTCCTGCAGCCCCGTGGCCAGCAGCGCGTCGCGGTAGCCGGCGAGGCGGTCCACGCCCACGCCCATGTCCTGAGGACCCGCGATCGTGGCGATCCTGCTGCGCCCCTTGGAGACGAGGTACTTCACCGCCTGCCTGGCCCCGCCCCTGTTGTCCATGTCGACGTAGCTGTAGGGAGCCAGGCCGACAGGCCGGCCGCCGAGCACGGTCGGCACGCCCAGCGCCTCGAGCCTGCCGGGCAGCGGATCGGCGCCGTGCAGCGAGATCAGCAGCGCCCCGTCGACGTGCTGCCCGGTGAGGTACTGCTCCAGGCGCTGGTGCTCCTCCTGGGTCTGGGCCATCGCCAGGATGAGCTGCAGCCCCGTCTCGGCCAGCGCCGAGCCGATGCCGCGGATCGTGCCGGCGAAGAACGGCTCGTCGAACAGCCGCTGCTGGGTCTCGGAGACCACCAGCGCGACGGTGTCGGTGCGGCGCGTCACCAGCGTGCGCGCCGCCCTGTTCGGCACGTAGCCCAGCTCCTCGATGGCCTGCAGGACGGCCGTCCTGGCCCTGTCGCTGACCTTCGGCGAGCCGTTGATCACCCGTGACACCGTGCCGCGGCCGACTCCTGCGAGTGCGGCGACCGCCTCCAGCGTTGGGCGCACTGCGGCGTGGCGGTCCCCGTTCATGGATGTCTTCCCCTGTCCCTGAGTGTCAGCGCCTATTCTGCCGGAACGCGCAAGCCACCGGCCTTGATGGTCTCGGCATACCAGAGCGCGCTGTCCTTGGGAATCCTCCGTAGCGTCTCCCTGTCGACGTAGACCAGGCCGAAGCGCTTGCCGTAGCCCCACGCCCACTCGAAGTTGTCCATGAGCGACCAGGCGAAGTAGCCGCGCAGCGGCACCCCCGCCATGATCGCGGCATGGCAGGCGCCCAGGTGGGCGTCGAAGTAGGCCAGCCGGTCCCCGTCGTGGACGGCGTCCTCGGCGGTGAGCTCGTCGTCGAAGGCGGCGCCGTTCTCCGAGATCACCATCGGGATGGCAGGGTACTCACGGGCCACCCAGGTGAGGATCTCCAGCAGGCCCGAGTCGTCGATCTCCCATCCCATCGAGGTGACAGGCCGTCCTGCGTTGACGAAGGAGACGTGCTCGCTGCCCACCCACGGCGAGCCGGAGTCGGTCGGCGCCGCGGCCGCCGAGGCAGCGCCGCCCGGCGTGCCCGACACGGTGAAGCGGCTGTAGTAGTTGACCAGCAGCAGGTCGAGCGGCGCCGAGATGGTCTCCATGTCGCCGTCCCTGATGAAGTCGAGCTCACCCACCGCCCGCAGGTCCTCCAGGACGTCCTGCGGGTAGCGGCCCTTGAGCAGCGCGTCCAGGAAGAAGCGGTTCTGCAGGCCGTCGATGCGGCGGGCGGCGTCCAGGTCGGCGGGCGAGCCGGTCTCCGGCGTGATCGCGTACAGGTTGACGCAGCCGCCGATCTGCGTGTCCTTGCCCTGCGCCCGCATCGCCCTCACGGCAAGGCCGTGCGCGAGGTTCAGGTGGTGCGCGGCGCGGACGGCCTGCGCGGGCTCGCGTCGCCCCGGCGCGTGCTCGCCCGAGGCGTACCCCAGGAACGCCGCGCACCACGGCTCGTTGACCGTGCTCCAGTGCCGTACGCGGTCGCCCAGCGCGTCGTGCATGGTGGCCGCGTAGTCAGCGAAGCGCAGCGCGGTGTCGCGGGAGGGCCAGCCGCCCGCGTCCTCCAGCGCCTGGGGCAGGTCCCAGTGGTAGAGCGTCAGCCACGGGTCGACGCCGTGGTCGAGCAGCTCGTCGGTCAGGCGGCGGTAGAAGTCGAGGCCGGACTGGTTGATGCGGCCCTTGCCGTCCGGCTGGATCCTCGGCCACGAGACGGAGAACCTGTAGGCCTTGAGCCCGAGCTCGGCCATCAGCTTCACGTCGTCGCGGTAGCGGTGGTAGTGGTCGACCGCCAGGTCGGCGTGCTCGCCGTTCAGCACCCGCCCCGGCCTGGAGACGAAGGTGTCCCAGATCGACGTGCCCCTGCCGTCGGCCGAGACCGCGCCCTCGATCTGGTAGGCCGAGGTGGCGGCTCCCCAGACGAAGCCGGTGGGGAAGTCCAGGATGGCCGGTCCGGCCGAGGTCTGAGTCTCCTGCGTGGTCACGCAGCCTCCTCCTTCGTCGGTCGCATGACCGAGCTTCTGTTCTGGTGTCGGACCGCGAGGCGCGGGTTCGGGCGAGCAGCCGCGGTGCCTGCCCCGCTCACGACTTGACCGCGCCGTCCATGAGGCCGCCGATGATCTGCCGGCCGAAGAAGACGAACACGAGCAGCAGCGGGATGATCGACAGGGCGGTGCCCGCGAAGACGAGCACGTAGTTGGTCGAGTACTTCTCGTTCAGCGCCCTGATCGCGACCTGCACGGTCGGGTTGTCGGCGCGCAGGATGATCAACGGCCACAGGAACTCGTTCCAGATCAGCATGAACGTCTGGATCGACAGGACGGCCATGCCAGGCCTCACGGCCGGCACGACGACGTTCCACCAGATGCGCAGCGTGCTCGCGCCGTCGACCCTGGCCGCCTCGATCAGCTCGCGCGGTACGGCCTGGCGGGTGTACTGGGTCATCAGGAAGACGCCGAACCCGTTGACCAGGAAGGGCAGGATCACCGCCTGCAGGGTGTTCGTCCAGCCCAGCGTGACCATCATCTGGTAGAGCGGCACGACGCCCATCTGCTGCAGCGGCACCATCATGGTCAGCACCACCGACAGCAGCAGCACGTTGCGCCCGCGGAACTGCAGCGACGCGAACGCGAACCCGGCCAGCGTGGAGATGAGCACCACGGCCGCCGTCACGCTCGCCGTGACGATCACGGAGTTGATGATGCCGGTCATGAAGTGGGCGTTCTCCGCCGCGAAGACCGCCCTGACGTTCTCCCCGAGGTTGCCGCCGGGCAGCAGCGGCGGCGGGATGCTGTGCACGTCGGCGTTCGACCGCGTCGCGATGATGATCATCCAGTAGATCGGGAAGATCGACAGGATCGCGGTGAAGCCGAGCATGACCTTGGTGAGCACCGTGGCCTTGAACACGTCGCCGGCCGCGGGCGTGGACGCCCTGCGGCGTCGTGCTCCCTGCCTGCTGTGCTGGAGGGTGGTCATCGTGATCTCCCAAGGCCCCGGGTGATGGCGAAGTTGATGAGCGCGGCGATGAGGATCAGCAGGAAGAGGATCCAGGCGGCCGCGGCGGCGTAGCCGTAGTCGAAGTCGCGGAAGGCCTCCTTGACGATGAACATCGCCACCGTCTGGAACTGGCCGACGGTGCCTCCCGTCATGCCGCCGCCACCGAAGATCACCGGCTCGGCGAAGAGCGTGAACCCGCCGATGGTCGACACGATCACGGTGAAGATGATCGTCGGCTTGAGCAGCGGAACCGTGATCGTCCAGAACTGGCGGCGGGGCGTGGCCCCGTCGATCGAGGCCGCCTCGTAGATGTCCTTGGAGATGGTCTGCATCCCGGCGAGGTAGATGATCGCGTTGTAGCCGGTCCAGCGCCAGTCGACCATGGTGGCGATGGCGATCCACGACGACCACTTCTGGTTCTGCCAGTGGATGGGCTCCACGCCCAGCGTGCCGAGCAGCCAGTTCACCAGGCCGTAGTCCCTGGCGTACAGCTGGGTGAAGATGACGCCCACCGCGACCACCGAGGTGACCAGCGGGATCAGCACGCTCAGTCGCAGCACCAGCCGGCCGCGCAGCCGCTTGTTCAGCGCGTTGGCCAGCAGGAGGGCGATCAGCAGCTGCGGCACGGTCGCCAGCACGAAGATGCCCACCGTGTTGCCCACGGCGTTCCAGAACTTGGTGTCGGCGAGCAGCTGGGTGTAGTTCTCCATGCCGATGAAGTCCCTGTCGCCGGCCAGCTGCCACTCGTGCAGCGACACCCAGAGGGTGAAGACCAGCGGGAACAGTCCGAACAGGGCGAACAGCACGAAGTACGGGGAGACGAACAGGTAGGGGGTGGCCCGCATGTCCAGCCACGACAGCAGGTGTCGCCTGCCGGACTGGCGGTGCCGATGCGGGCCTGGAGGCACCGGACGGAGCCTGGTGCGGCCCGCGTCAACGTCGAGGCTCATCGCTGTCCCTTTCGTGGGATGGCGGCTGTGATGGTTCGTGAATGGCTTGTGGTGGGGTCGCGGCTTCGGCGGACGGCTTCTCGTGGGATGTGGCGGCCTTCGGGGAAGAACGCTTCCGCGGGCTGACCGTGTCCGCGGCTTCCGATCAGGGACAGGCCCTGGCCGGGCGAGCGCTTTCGGGAAGCTCGCCTCCCGCGAGAGGTGCGCTTCTGCGGCAGGCCGGCGTCCGCAGGAGGTCGGTCGGCTGTGGAAAGACGTTTCGGGACAGGACTCCGCGAGGAGGCCGGTGCCTTTGAGAAAGGGCGCCTTCCGTAGGGGTGATCTCCGGGGGAGGGGCGCCTCGGGTTGTGCGGATGGCTGGTTGCCGTGGGAAGGGTCTCCGTAGGCGGCTGGTCTCCGTGGGAAGGCGGCCTCGCTTTGTGTGGATGGCTGGTTGCCGTGGGAGGGGTCTCCGTAGGGGTGATCTCCTGGGGAAGGCCGCCTCGCCCTCCACCGACGGCCGATTCCCACGGGAAGGGTCTCCGTTCGCGGGCGATCTCCGTAAGACGGGTGCCTCGCCCTCCACGGACGGCAGGTTCCCTTGTGGGCACCGTCCGCAGGCGGGCGGCTCCGTGCGTGGGAGGAGCGCCTTCGCCTTCATGGACGGCGGTTCCCGCGGGAAGGGTCTTCTCAGGAAGTCGCCTGTCAGGGATGGCTTCCCCGGGGGCTCTTCGTGGGAGGGCGGCCGGAGGCGGTGACCATGCCCGCTCCGGCCGCCCCGATCGGGGGGCGTGGGGCTGCCGGGTCAGCCGGCCGCCATCTGTCCCTCAGCCACGAACTTCGCCCAGGCCTCGCCCCACTTCACCGAGCCCTGGTCGGCGCCCAGCAGCACCTGCTCGACGGCCGCTCGGACCTGGGTGTGCTTCTCTCCGAAGAAGATCGGGCTCACCGACTGCGTCGACTCGGCGAAGATCTTGCCGCTCGGCGCCTTGCTGAAGTAGTCGTTGACCGCGTCGGCGACCACGGGGTCCTTCTGACCGGCGAGGGTGCTCGGCACGCCGCCCGCCTCCTTGAACGCGTGCAGCTGACCCTCCTTGCCCGTGAGGTAGTTCAGGACCTCAGCGGCCTCCTTGGGGTGCTTGCTCTGCGCGGGGATCGCCAGCCAGGAGCCGCCCCAGTTGCCCGCACCGCCGGGCACGGCCGCGACGTCCCACTTGCCGGCGTTCTCCTCGCCGGCGTTGCCCGAGATCACACCCAGCATCCAGCTCGGGCAGGCCATGGTGGCGAAGGAGCCGTTCTTCTGGCCCGCCGCCCACTCGTCGGTCCAGGCGGCGAGCTTGGCGCTCAGCCCGGCCTCGCTCAACTTCTTGGTGAATTCGAAGGCCGTCTTGACCGCGGGGTTCGACTCGACGACGAGGTTCTGCTCCTTGTCGAAGTAGGTCAGGTTGCCGGCCTTGCCCGCCTCCTGGACCATCAGCGTGTTGAAGATGGTGACGGGGCCGTCGACGAAGCTGGTCTTCGGCAGCTTGGCCTTGAGCTGCTGGCCGACCTTCAGGTAGGAGTCCCAGTCGGGCCAGAGCTTGGCGACCTCCTCACGGTCGGTCGGCAGCCCCGCCTTCTTGAACAGGTCGCTGCGGTAGCACATGGCCATGCCGCCGACGTCGGTGCCGAGGGCGAACAGCTTGCCGTCCTTGTTGACGCCGGTGTTCCACTTCCACTCGGGGAAGTCGGCCTTGCGGCTGTCGAGGCCGTACTGCGCGAGGTCGACGAAGTGCTGCGGACGGGCGGCCATCTGGCCCATGCCGCTCTCGTCGATGCCGATGATGTCGCCCGCGCCGCTTCCCGCCTCCAGCCACTGGTTGACCTGCGGAAGGTACTCGGACTCGAAGTTGCCCGCGAGGTTGTCGTACTTGATCTGGATGTTCGGGTGGCTCTTGTTCCACTCCGCGACCGCGGAGTCGTAGCCGAAGTTCTCACCGCTGCCGAAGGTCTGCACGGTGATGGTGACCTTCTCGGCGGGAGCGGACGCCGAGGACGTGGTGGCGGCGGTGCCGTCCCCCGTGGAGCCCGAGCCGCACGCGGCGGCGGTGACGGTCAGCACGCTCACGACGGCTGCGGCCGCGAGCGGCCTGCCGCGGTTCTTGCTGTTCAACATTCCGAACCCCTCATCCGAGTCATGGAAGGCGCGCCGCGATCGGTCCCCGATGCCACGATCAGGCCGCACTGTGTATTTGGGAGCGCTCCCACGAAGATTGGCGGAACTGTGCGAGAACGTCAATGTCCCGAGATGTAACCGTTACTGTTTCGGCGAGTTGTCGGCCCGAATCGCCACTGCCAGTAACAATCGGCGACGCGGGTTATTGGGAGCGCTCCCAGATCATGACCGTTCAGTGGACGGTCTCACGAGGCCCTGCCTGCGGTTTCACGGCGTGACGGCGGCGGCGCGCTGTTCGTCTCCACGAGGGCCGCCTGTCGCCGGTGGCCTTCGGGTGGTGTGGGTGCGGCGAATGGGGCCCGGGCATCGCCGAGGTGGGGCCGGTGACGGGGGCTGCGTTCGGTTGGGTCGGTCTGAGCGGGCCCTCGGATGGCGTGGCAGACCCGGTGAGGTGTGCACCGGGGTCGCCGTCGATTCCGGTGGCACGTAGATCGCGGTTGGGTGCTGGGGGTGGTCAGCTGGTTGTGGTGGGTCAGGCTGGGCGGATTTCGGTGGCGTGGCAGGCCCGGTGAGGGGTGCACCGGGTCTCCGTCGATTCGGGGCGGCACCTCAATCACCGCCGGGTGCCGGGCCTGCTCAGCCGGGGTAGTGGATCAGCCGGGACAGCCGTCCGGTCCAGGGGCAGCTGTTCAGCCGGGACAGCCGTCCGGTCCAGGGACAGTTGTTCAGCCGGGACAGCCTGTCAGCCGGGGTAGCCGTTGCGCTGGTTGGCCTTCACGGCGCCCTGGTAGGCGTCGATCAGTCCCCAGATCCACAAGGCGAAGGCGACGGGGAGCAGCAGGAATCCGACGATGACGAACGTGAGCAGGAAACCGAAGAACAGCGTCGCGAAGGAGCCCAGCAGGATGCCGACGCCCTTGCCCGTGTCGCCGTTGATCATCGAGCCGACGCCGGGGAAGAAGAACGACAGCAGCAAGGAGATCGCGGGCTCCTTGCGGGCGGCGCGTGGGACGGGCATCCCCCGGTGGCCGTAGGGGACGGCAGGGTGTCCGAACGGGCCGGGGATCTGCTGGCCATAGGGCACGGGCGCGCCGGACTGCGCCCCGTAGGCTCCCGACGCCTGCGAGCCGTATCCACTCGAGGGCTGGGGGCTGTAACCGCCTGCAGGGGTTGAGCCGTAACCCCCTGAAGGGGTCGCGCCGTAGCCCGCTGAGGGCGGCGATCCGTAGCCACCTGAGGACTGGGCTCCATGACCGCCTGAGGGTTGGGCTCCGTAGCCGCCTGAGGGCTGGGCTCCATGACTGCTCGAGGGCTGGGCTCCGTAACCGCCTGAAGGTTGGCCGTAGCCGTTCGCGGAGGGTGCGCTGTAGCCGCTGGCAGGCTGGGAGCCGTAACCGGATGACGAGGTCGCGCCGTAACCCCCGGAGGATTGCGCGCCGTAGCCTCCCTGTGCCGATGAGCCGTAACCGCTCGAGGGCTGTGCGCCGTATCCTCCCGGTGCGGGGGAGCCGTAGCCGCTCGACGGCTGCGCGCCGTAGCCTGCCGGAGGTTGGGCGCTACCGGATTGCGCGCCGTAACCGGATGCGGGCTGGGCTCCGGGCTGGGCTCCGTAACCTCCTGCGGGCTGAGCTCCGTAGCCCCCTGCGGGCTGGGAGCCGTAGTCGACCGGGGCCTGCGCGTCGTAGCCGCCGACGGGCTGCTGGCCGTAGCCGCTGGGAGGCTGCGCGCCGTATCCGCCCGGCTGGGAGGCGCCGTACGACCCGGAGGGCGCTTGCGTGCCGTACGGCTCCGCGGAGGCGCCCTGGGGATCAGGCGTGTGCGAAGGCGGTTCGCCGTACGGGTAGGACTGCTGGTCGGACAAGACGACCCCCGAGGAGGAGACGGATTTTTGTCCCAGACTATGCCCCCACCCAGCGAATCCACGGGAATCCCTGATCACCCTGGCCCTGTCCGTGGACTTCTGCTGCGGCTGTCGACGCTCGACGCGGGTGCCGAGAACGCGGTCAGCGGAGGAAGGCGCGACGCAGGGCGGTGATGCGGGCCGCTCCCGCCGCGCGGCTCACCTCCACGTCGGGAACCATCAGGTCGAACCCGTGGAAGGCGCCGGGGTAGAGGTGGAACTCGGTGGAGACGCCCGACTGGGCCAGGCGCTGGGCGTAGGTGAGACACTCGTCGCGGAACACCTCCAGCTCCCCGACGTCGATGAACGACGGCGGCAGCCCCGACAGGTCGTCGGCCCTGGCGGGAGCCGCGTAGGGCGAGACGTCGTCGCCGCCCCGCCTGTCGCCGAGCAGCGAGGTCCATCCGAAGACGTTGGCCGCCCTGTTCCACACCACGGCCGTCTCGAACTGCACCGTCGAGGGCGTGTTGTCGCGGTCGTCGAGCATGGGGCAGACCAGCAGCTGGAAGGCGAGGGCGGGGCCGCCCCTGTCCCTGGCCTGCAGCACCGTGCCCGCCGCCAGCCCGCCGCCCGCGCTGGCCCCGCCGACCGCTATGCGTATGGAGTCGATGCCCAGCTCGGCGGCGTTCTTGGCGGTCCAGAGCAGGCCCGCGTAGCAGTCTTCGATCGGCGCCGGGTCGGGGTGTTCAGGCGCGAGGCGGTAGTCGACCGACACCACCGCGCAGCCGACCTCCTTCACGAAGCGCCCGACGAAGGCGTCGTCGTATTCGGGGCTGCCGATGACCATGCCGCCGCCGTGGATCCAGTACAGGCAGGGCAGGGCGCTCCGATCGGACCCGGCGGGACGGTAGACGCGCAGCCGTACGTCGGGGGCGCCCTCGGGACCGGGCACCCTCAGGTCCTCGACGGTGACGAGCGGGTCGTCCACCGCGGACGCGGCGACCATGGCGGCGGCCTGGGCCCGCAGTGAGGGCAGGTCGGCGGGCGTCAGCGAGGCCGCGTCAGGCATCACCAGCTCCCCGATGGCGGCGGCGAGCTCGGGGTCGAGGTTGGGGTGGTGGGTCATTCGCGTGCAGCCTTCCGGTCGGGGACGTGCACCTCGATCGTGCGTGGCGGGGGCGTTCCTCACAACCGCAAGGCGGAGATGAACCGCCATCCGCCCCGCCGAATGGCGGGGAACCAGCAGGGAACCGCCATAGAACCGCCATGGAACCGGCATGGAGCCGCCATAGAGCCGACAGGGAGCTGCCATGGAGCCGGCCGCGGAGCGGCCCGAATGACCCGCACGGCCAGGCGTCGAAGGCCAGCGGGGGATCGGGCGGCGGTGAGCCGACGAGGCCCTGCCGGAGGTCAGGGGGAGCTGGTGATCACGGAGAACCTGGCGCCGAACGGGTCGGCGAGGGTGGCGAACCTGCCCACCCCCTGAACCGACTCCGCCGGCACCACGACCGTGCCGCCCAGCTGCTGGGTCATGGACACCGTGCCGTCGCAGTCGGAGACCTCGACGTACGGCCTCCAGTGCGGCCCCTCGTCCCCCATCAGCTCGACGAGCCCGCCGAAACTCGTGTCCTCGCTCTCACCCGTCGACAGCACCGTGTACGTCACGGGACCCATCGGCACCGCCTCGGCCCTCCATCCGAAGACCGCCTGGTAGAACGGCAGGACCGCCTCGGGATCCGCGACGTGGAGCTCGAGCCAGCCCAGCGAGCCCGGCTCGGTGACCAGGTCGAGGCCCACCAGGTCGCCGGCCTGCCACACCCCGAACTCCGCGCCCGCGGGGTCGGTGAAGAGGGCCAGCCGCCCTCTGGTGAAGACCTCGGACGGCGCGGCGCGCACCCTGCCGTCGTGCCGCTCGACCAGCTGCGCCGTGGCGTCGGCGTCGGGAGTGGCGAAGTAGGTGGTCCAGGCCGGCCTGGCGCCCTCCTCGGTGAGGGGCCCCATGGCCGCGACCGTCTTGCCCTCGTGTCGCAGGAAGCCGTAGTCGCCGCTGTAGGGGCCGGCGGGCTCGAACGACCAGCCGAAGACCCCCGAGTAGAAGGCGGCGGCCGCCTTCACGTCAGGCGTGCCGAGATCGAGCCAGTTCGGCGCTCCTGGAACGAACCGTGTGGTGAGCATGTCCCCAGCTTGACATCGCGCTCCGACAGATTGCGGGAGCGGCTAGGGACGCAGCGGGTCGTGCCCCACCGACATCAGGGCGTGGCGCCTGCGGTCGTCCTCGGCGGGTCCTTCGGTGTGGTCCTCGACGAACTCGATCGTGGTCCGCATGGTCGCCAGATCGTCGTCGGTGAGGTCGGCCTTGCGCTTGCCCAGCACGTGCAGCACCTTCCTGCCGAGCTCGGCCGCCCCGAGCGACGGGCCGGGCCGGAAAGCCTCCTCGTCGGAGGCGTCCGTCAGCAGCCAGACCCTCAGCTCCTCCGAGGTCATGTTGACGACCCGATGGAACTCCTCCCACAGCAGTTCACCGTCCGGGTCCACGCGTTCGCTCGTCATGTCCACCCGCTACCCGCGTTTTCCCGCCGAAACCGGGTAGGTGGTCGCGGTCAACGCCACCGCGAGCGGGGAGGATGACGATGCCGCTCATCGACAGTGAGTGCGTCAGGAAGCTTCTGGAGTCGGGAGACCCGGACGCCACGCTGGTGTTCGTACGAGGCGACTGCGTCGTCATGCCAGGCGGCGAGGTCGACGACGCCCACCGGGGCCTGGTCATCGCCAGGCGGTCCGATCTGAGGGAGTTCGTCCCCGGGGAGCACGCCACCGAGCAGGAGCTCCAGACGCTCGCCGATCGTCTCGACAACGTGGTGAGAGATCTGGGTGCATAGTCGCCACTGAATGTGGAACTTGCATGCGTAATACGCCATAGTATTGCGCATGCTGCAAGTGAAGATCGAGCGAGTGGACACCTTCGTGGTGAAGCTCGTGCCCCCCGAGGCGTACCTGGGAGCCCACCCAGGGGAGGCGGAAGGGGGCTACTTCCTGCGCCCGCCATGGCGCAGCCTCTACTCCTCCCGCTTCGAGACCGTGCTGACGAGGATCACCTGCTCCGACGGCTCGTACGGCTGGGGAGAGGGGCTGGCCCCCGTCGCGCCCGAGGTGCTCAAGGAGATCATCGACAGGCTGCTCGCGCCCGCCCTGCTCGGACAGGACCCTCGCAGGGTGCGTCCGCTGTGGACCAGGCTCGGCGGCCTCATGCGCGAGCGCGGCCACCTCGTCGGGCACCAGGCCGACGCCATGGCCGCCGTCGACATCGCGCTGTGGGACCTGGCGGGCAAGCTGCACGGCGCGCCCGTGCACGCCCTGCTCGGCGGCGCCTTCCGCGACGAGGTGCCGACCTACGTCTCGGGACTGCCGCGCCCCACCGACGCCGAGCGCGCCGCGCTGGCCGCCGAATGGGCGGGCCGCGGGGTCAGGGCCGTCAAGCTGCACCTGGGCAACGGCGTGAAGGAGGATCTGGCGACCTACGACGCGGTGGCGGCCGCGCACCCCGACCTCAGGATCGCCATCGACGCGCACTGGGCCTACGACCTGTCGCAGGCGCTGCGCCTGGGCAGGGCGCTCGACGAGCGCGGCGCCTGGTTCCTCGAGGCGCCGCTCGTCCCTGAGGACCTCGCCGCGCACCGCGAGCTCGCCGCCGCGCTGGCCACCCCCGTCGCCGTCGGCGAGGCGATGCGCAACCGCTACGAGTTCCGCGCCTGGCTGGAGGCCAGGGCCGTGGACCTGTGCCAGCCCGACGTCGGCCGCACCGGCATCACGGAGGCCATGGCCATCGCCGAGGTCGCCGCCGCCCACCACGTCCCCGTGGCCCCGCACCACTCGGTGGGGCTCGGCGTCATGGTCGCGGCGGGCGTGCACCTCGCCGCCGCCATCGAGGCGATGCCCGCCCTGGAGTACCAGCCGGGCACGATGGCCGTGGCCGACCGCGTCCTGACCGCCCCGACCGTGGGCGGCCCCGTCAGCTACGCCCTGTCCGACACCCCTGGCCTCGGCGTCGAGGTCGACCTCTCCCAGATCGAGGAGCACCAGTGAGCCGCGGACTGATCCCCGTCCTCGCCACCCCCTTCTACCCCGACGGCACGCTCGACCTGCCCTCGCTGCGCCGCCTGGTGGACTTCCAGCTCGAGTCGGGCGTGGACGGCATGGCGGTCTTCGGCTTCGCCAGCGAGGGTTTCGCCCTCACCGCGGCCGAGCGCGCCGAGATCCTCGGCGTCGTCGTGGGCAACGGCGTCCCGGTGGTCGCCGGCGTCGGCTCCACCGGCACGCTCGACGCGATCGAGCAGGTCAGGGCCGCGGCCGAGCACGGCGCCGACGTGGTGATGCTGCTCCCGCCGTACCTGGTCAAGCCCAGCGGCTCGCAGGTGATCGACTTCTTCGGCGCGGTGGCCGCCGAGGGCGGCCTGCCGGTGATGATCCAGGACGCGCCCGCGCAGACCGGCGTGCCGATGCCGGTCTCGCTGCTGGTGGAGCTGCTGAAGCTCGAGGGCGTCGAGTCGGTCAAGATCGAGACCCAGCCGACCGCCCCCAAGGTCGGCGCGCTCGCCGCCGACTTCGCCGTCCTCGGCGGGCAGAACGCCCTGTTCGTCCTGGAGGAGTACGCGCGCGGCGCCGTCGGCACCATGCCCGCCTGCGAATTCCCCGACCTGCTCGTTCCCGTCCTGCGCACCTGGTCGGAGGGTGACCGCGCGGGGGCGCGCGCGGCCTTCACCCGGCTGCTGCCGCTCATCAGGTACGGCCTGCAGCCCGGCATCGCCTGGTCGATCCACAAGCACGTGCTGGTCCGCAGAGGCATCATCGCCTCGGCCACGGTCAGGCCGCCCGCGCTCGACGCCGACGCCGCCACCCTGGCCTGGCTCGACGACATCCTGGACGACCTGGCATGAGAGGCGTGCTGGTGATCGGCTCCAGCTCGCCGATCGGCCGCGCCATCGGCAGGGCCTTCGCCGCCGACGGCGACACGGTCGTCGGCGTGGCGCTCGAGGAGGTCGACGAGCCCGCCTTCACCAGGAGCCTGGTGCTCGACTGCGCGAGCGCGGAAGGGGCCGAGGCGGCCGTCGACGCCGTGGCCGACGCCGCCGGCCGCCTGGACGTGGTCGTGCTCGCCGCCGCCGTCATGCCGGTCGCGCCGATCGCCGAGACCACCGACGAGCAGTGCCGCGCCGCGCTCGACGCCGTGCTCGGCACCGCCGTCGCGGTCAGCCGCGCCCCGCTCCCCCGGCTGGCCGCCGGCCGCCAGGCTGACGGCGGCGCGATCGTCGCCGTCAGCTCGGTCAACGCCTTCCTCGCCGCGCCGGGACTGCCCGCCTACGCGGCGGCCAAGGCCGGGCTCGAAGGGCTGGTCAGGCAGCTGGCCCTGGAGTACGGCCCGCACGGCGTCAGGGTCAACGCGGTGGCCCCCGGCATGATCGGCGGCGAGGACGTCCCCGACGCGGCGGCAGGCTATCCGCTGGGCCGTACCGGCACCGCCGAGGAGGTGGCGCAGGCCGTGCGCTTCCTCGCCGGCGCCGGATTCGTCACGGGGACGGTCCTGCCCGTCGACGGCGGGCTGTCCATCGCCTCGCCCGCCGCCTTCCTGCGCGAGGACCTGCGCGGACGCTGGCTCTGACGGCTGAGCGTCCCCGTCCCCTTCACCCGGGGGACGGGACAGGATCCGATGTATCATCCGTCATCTGGATGACTTTCCTACGCATGAGATCGGAGGCCGATGCCCAGGCCCAGCACCCGCGAGGTCGGCGGCGGCACCCAGAGCGTCGAGCGCGCACTGTCGCTGCTGCAAGCGTTCACGGCAGAGAGCCCCGAACGGAGGATCTCCGAGCTGGCCCAGCTCTCCGGCCTGGGCCAGTCCACGGTCTCGCGCCTGGTCGGCACCCTGGAGGCCCTCGGCTTCGTCACCCACGACGAGCGCAGCGGCCTCTACCGCCTCGGACCCACCGTCGTCGGGCTGGCAGGCGTCGCGCTCAACCAGTCGCCCGTGCACCGGCAGGCGCGCAGCCTCGCCCAGGAGCTGGCGGGGGAGCTGGGCCTCGGCGCCAACGTGGCCGAACGGCACGGCGACGCGCTGTTCTACCTGTGCCACTTCGAGGGCAGGCTGGCCCCCAGGGCGTACACGATGATCGGCAGCAAGGGGCCGCTGCACGCCACCGCGATGGGCAAGGCGCTGCTATCGGACCTCGGCGCGGACGACATCGAGGCCCTGATCGGCGCCGCCTACCCCGCCTACACCCCCAGGACCGTCCGCGACCTGCGGGCCCTGACGGCGGAGCTGGACGAGGTCAGGACCCGCGGCTACGCCACCGAGGTGGAGGAGCTGGCCTTCGGGAGGGCGTGCCTGGCGGCTCCGCTGCGCGACCGCTCGGGCAGGGTGGTCGCGGCGCTGTCGGTGTCGGGGCCGCTGTCGGCCGTGGACCTGCCCAACCGCCAGGACGAGCTGGCGCTGAAGGTGATCGAGCGGGCCGACCAGATCTCCACGGGGCTCGGTTACTCGGCCGTCTCGCCGATGCTCACCCGCTGAGCGCACGTTCGAAGGCGGCCAGCGCGTCCGCGCCGAACAGGACGAACCGCACCTCCTCCACCGAGGTGCTCGCCGCCCTGACCGTGGTGACGGCGACGCGGGCGGCGTCGTCCATCGGCCATCCGTAGATGCCTGCCGAGATCGCGGGGAAGGCCACCGTCGCCGCGCCCAGGGAGTCGGCGACCTTGAGCGACTCGCGGTAGCAGGAGGCCAGCAGCGCGCTGCGGTCCTCGTCGCGCGAGTGGACCGGGCCGACCGTGTGGATCACCCAGCGGGCCGGCAGGTTCCCCGCGGTCGTGGCGACGGCCTGGCCCGTCGGCAGGCCCCTGCCGTACCTGGAGGCTCTGAGAGCGCGGCACTCGTCGAGGATGGCAGGACCGCCGCGCCGGTGGATGGCGCCGTCGACCCCGCCGCCGCCCATCAGCGAGGAGTTGGCGGCGTTGACGACGGCGTCCACCTCCTGCTCGGTGATGTCCCCCTGCACCGTCGTGATCCTCATACGGCGACACTATCCCCCGCGGCGAACGGCGACCGGCTGCCACGGGCGGGAGATCCCGCCGCCACGGCCGAGCAGATCACTGCCGAGCAGATCACTGCCGAGGCGACGCGTCAGAGCCCGTACTCCTCCAGCAGGCGCAGCCAGATCTCGCTGACGGCGGGGAAGGCGGGAACGGCGTGCCACAGCGTCTCCAACGGCACCTCGGCCGTGACCGCGATGGTGGCCGCGTGCAGCAGCTCGGCGACCGCGGGCCCCGCGAAGGTGACGCCGAGCAGCACCCTGCGGCGCTCGTCGACGACCGCCTTCGCGCGGCCCTTGTACCCCTCGCCCATCAGCGAGGCGCCCGCCACGTTGCCCAGGTCGTACTCCACCACCCGTACCTCGAAGCCCTCGGCGCGGGCCGCCTCCTCCGTACGGCCGACCGCGCACACCTGCGGATCGGTGAACACGATCTGAGGAGCGCCGCGCCCGTCGGCGCTGTCGCGCAGCGAGGGGGCGTCGTCGGGGCGGCCGGCGGCGCGGGCGGCGATGACGTCGCCGCACACCCGCGCCTGGTACTTGCCCATGTGGGTGAGCAGGTTGCGGCCGTTGACGTCGCCCACGGCGTACAGCCAGTCGGAGCCGGGGACCCGCATGCTGTCGTCCACCTCGACGGCGCCGTCGAGGTCCAGGCCGAGGCCGTCGGTGGCGGGACGGCGGCCGGTGGCCACCAGCAGCTCGTCGGCCTCCACCTGCTCCCCACCCGCCAGATGGACCGTGACGGGCCCGCCGTCCGCCGCGCGCTCGACCCCCGTGACCTTCGCGCCCATGCGCACGTCGACGCCCGCCTCGCGCATCGAGTCGGCCAGCAGCTCCCCGGCGAAGCGCTCCATCCGCCCGAGCAGCCGGTCGCCGCGCACCAGCAGCGTCGTCTCGGTGGCACCGAGGGCGTGCAGGGCCTGGGCCATCTCGCAGGCCACCACCCCGCCGCCGAGGACCACCAGCCTGCCCGGCACCTCACTCACCGTCGTGGCGTCCCTGCTGAACCAGGGCCGCGCCGCCGCCAGCCCGGGAACGTCGGGGACGACGGGGACGCTGCCGGTCGCCAGGACCACCGCGTGCCTGGCGCGCAGCCGCGTCACCGTGCCGTCGTGGCCGCTCACCTCCACGAGCCGCTCGCCCGCCACGCGTCCCCTGCCGCGCACGAGGGTGGCAGGCAGGCCGGTGATCCAGCCGGCCTGGCCGCTGTCGTCGAGCCCGGCGACCGCCTTGTCCCTGGCGGCCAGGACGGCGGGCACGTCGATCGGGCCCTCCAGCCTCAGCCCGCGCACCCTGCCCACCTCGGCGGCCAGCTCCACGGGGCGCAGCAGCGCCTTGCTGGGGATGCAGGCGTAGTAGGAGCACTCACCACCCGCCAGATGATCCTCCACGACGGCGCACGACAGCCCGCCGCGCACCACCCGCCCTGCCACGTTCTCACCCGCGGGACCGGCGCCGATGACGACGACGTCCACGTCCGTGCTCTGTTCCGTCATGCCTTCGAAGGTACGGCCTCAGCAGCCGGAGGGTCAGACGAGGGTCCGTGGCCGTCGAGGTCCGCCCCCCGCGGGGGACAGCAGAAAGCCCCAGGTCGCTGACCTGGGGCTGCTCTGGTGGACGATACTGGGATTGAACCAGTGACCTCTTCCGTGTCAGGGAAGCGCTCTCCCGCTGAGCTAATCGTCCGAGGTGGAGACGGGATTTGAACCCGTGTGGACGGCTTTGCAGGCCGCTGCCTCGCCTCTCGGCCACTCCACCGAGCGAGGCCTACGATGTGGCCTCTCCGAGCGGAAGACGGGATTCGAACCCGCGACCCTCACCTTGGCAAGGTGATGCTCTACCACTGAGCCACTTCCGCGTTGCCGCACGTTCGCGGCGACAGAGAAAACTCTAGCGGAGTTTCCGAGCGGATGCGTCATCACTCGCCCCTGCGGAGCTGCCGTGCCACCATCCGCTCGGTCGACGGCAGGGTCAGGAAGATCTCCAGGATCCTGGTCAGGCGGTGCACCTCCATGCGGTGGAAGGCGGGCCCCTCCGAGCGGGCCAGCATGAGGGTGAGCGCCAGCGGGGGCAGGGGAGCGGCGATGATGTGCAGGCCCGACTCGAGCGTGGAGGCCACGGGCCTGGGCGGGACGGCCTCGGGCAGCGGCACGTCGGCAGGGGCGCGCCAGCTGGAGTAGACCAGGGAGCGGGGCTCCTTGTCGGTGCCCGCCGCCGCCCAGTCGGCGCTGAAAAGGACGGGCATGGAGTCGATCAGCGTGGACAGCGCCCTGTCGCCCGCGGTGGTGATGTACTTGAGGATCTCCAGCTCGGGATAGGTGCCGGGGGCCTCGCGGGTGGTCCACACGCCCTCGACGGTCACACCGGGCACGCTCAGCAGGCTCTTGGCCAGCGCCTCCTTCGAGGTGCCTTCGGGGCAGAAGAGCGTGAAGTCGTCGAGCGCCCTGCCGCCACCGCGTTCGAGCACGGTGACCTGGGTGATGTCGGTGCCTGCGACGCCCAGCACGCGGGTGATCTGACCGAGGGCCCCTGGCCTGTCGGGCAGCGCGATGCGCAGTCGCAGAAGCATCCATGGCCTCCGAATGTCGCTGGACGATCCCTGGCCACACCCTATCCGCGAATAACACTCACGGCTCGACGTGCGCTAGAACTTAACAGGTGAAGATTGGGCCCTTTGAGGTGTGGCCGCCGGTGGTGCTCGCGCCCATGGCGGGCATCACCAACGCGCCGTTCAGGGTGCTCTGCCGCGAGCAGGGCGCCGGGCTGTTCGTGTGCGAGATGATCACGACCAGGGCCCTGGTCGAGCGCAACCCCAAGACCATGCGCATGATCCGGTTCGCCGACTCCGAGCGCCCGAGGAGCATCCAGCTCTACGGCGTCGACCCCGACATCGTCGGCAGGGCGGCCAGGATGATCGCCGAAGAGGACCTCGCCGACCACATCGACCTCAACTTCGGCTGCCCGGTGCCCAAGGTGACGCGCAGGGGCGGCGGGTCGGCGCTGCCGTACAAGCGCAACCTGCTGCGGCGCATCCTGCGCGCGGCCGTCGCCAACGCCGGCGCGCTGCCCGTCACGATGAAGATGCGCAAGGGCATCGACGACGACCACCTCACCTACCTCGACGCGGGACGCATCGCGGTGGAGGAGGGCGTGGCGGCCATCGCGCTGCACGGCCGTACGGCCAGGCAGCACTACGGCGGCGTCGCCGACTGGGAGGCGATCAGGCGCCTGAAGGAGGCCGTCACCGAGATCCCCGTGCTCGGCAACGGCGACATCTGGAGCGCCGACGACGCGCTGCGCATGGTGGCCGAGACCGGCTGCGACGGCGTGGTGGTCGGGCGCGGCTGCCTGGGCAGGCCGTGGCTGTTCAGGGATCTGGAGAACGCCTTCAACGGCAGCGACGAGCGGGCCAGGCCCACTCTGGGCGAGGTGGCCGACACGATGGCCAGGCACGCCGAGGGCCTCACCGAGTGCTTCGACATCGAGCGCTACGCCATCGCCGACTTCCGCAAGCACGTCGGCTGGTACCTGAAGGGCTTCACCGTAGGCGCCGACCTGCGGCGCGAGCTGGCGACGGCCGAGTCGCTCGAAGGACTGCGCTCGAGCTTGGCCAAGCTCGAGCGCGACCAGCCGTGGCCGCCCAACACCGACACCCCTCGCGGCAAGTCCGGCGAGCGCGACAGGGTACACCTGCCCGACGGCTGGCTCGACGATCCCTACGACTGCGTCGTGCCCGAGGACGCCGAGTCCGACATCTCAGGCGGCTGAGCGCCCGGCGTGCCCGCCGGCAGACGATCTCTTGACTTACTGTCGGTTCACGTGGGTAACTTGCCCACCGTGAGCGCCTCTTCCACCGAGGACCTGATCGCCGAATACGACGCCGAACGGCCCGTGCGCAAGCTCGGCGGCCGGGTCTCCGCGCTCGTCACCGTCATCTCGCTCGGCCTGGCCCTCTACGTCCTGTGGTGGACGTTCTTCCCCGGCGCGATCCAGCCGTACAGGATCGGCTTCCTCGCCGTCGTGCTGCCGCTGGTGTTCGTGTGCTTCGGACGCGACAAGGAGCGGCCCTCGGTCCTCGACTGGCTGCTGGCGGCGCTGGCGCTGGCGGCCTGCCTCTACCCGCTCGTCGTCTTCGACGAGTTCATCAGGCGCGCCTTCGACCCGACCACGCTCGACATCGCGGCGGGGCTGGCGATCACCGTGCTGGTGCTCGAGGCGGCGCGCAGGACCGTCGGCTGGATCCTGCCCGCGGTCTGCCTGGCCTTCGTCGCCTACGCCTACTGGGGTGGCTGGATCCCCGTCGGCTGGTCGATCGGGCACAAGGGCTACGACCTCGACCGCATCGTCGTCGCCTTCACCATGGGCACCGAGGGCGTCTACGGCGTGCCGCTCGACGTGGCGGCCACCTACATCATCCTGTTCACCATCTACGGCGCGGTGCTCGACCACTCCGGCGCGGGCAAGTTCTTCGTGGACGTGTCGATGGCCGCCTTCCGCAGGTCGCGCTCCGCCCCCGGCCGTACGGTCACCCTGGCGGGCTTCCTGCTCGGCACGGTCAGCGGCTCGGGCGTGGCCACCACGGTGAGCGTCGGCAGCGTGGCCTGGCCGATTCTCAAGCGCGCCGGCTACCCGAGGGAGCAGGGCGGCGGCGTGCTGGCCGCCTCGGGCATCGGCGCGATCCTGTCGCCGCCCACACTGGGCGCCGCGGCGTTCATCATCGCCGAGTACCTCAGGGTCAGCTACCTGCAGGTGCTGCTCTACGCCACGATCCCGACCGTGCTCTACTACCTGGGCATCTTCCTGGCCATCGAGATGGACGCGAGGAAGTACGGCACGCGGGCCGTCCAGGTCGACGCGCCCCGGCTGTGGCCCCTGGTCAGGCGGTTCGGCTACCACTTCAGCTCGCTGTTCGTGATCGTCATCCTGATGGCGATGGGCCAGTCGCCCTTCCGCGCGGTGGTCTACGCGACGCTGCTGGCCTTCGCGCTGTCCTTCCTCGACCGCGAGCACGCGCTCACCCCGCGCAGGGCCGCCGAGGCCCTGGCGGCGGGGGTCAAGGGCGTGCTGCCCGTGGCGGCGACCTGCGCGGCGGCCGGCACGATCGTCGCGGTCGTCACGCTGACGGGGCTCGGCCTGAAGGTCAGCTCGCTCATCGTCGGCCTGTCGGGCGGCAACCTGATCGCCACGGCCGTGATGTGCGCGGTGGCGGTGCTGCTGCTCGGCCTCGCCGTGCCGGTGACCGCGTCGTTCGTCATCGCGGCCGTCATCATCGGGCCCGCGCTGACCAAGCTCGGGGTCAGCTTCCCCGAGGCGTACATGTTCATCTTCTACTACGCGGTGCTGTCGGAGGTGAGCCCGCCGACCGCGCTGTCGGCGTTCGCCGCCTCGGCGCTGACCGGTGGCAACGCCTACCGGACGATGATCGCGACGTGGAAGTACTCCCTGCCCGCCTTCCTGGTGCCCTTCGCGTTCGTGCTGACGCCGGCTGGAGGGGCGCTGCTGGGGCAGGGGACACCCTGGCAGATCGCCTGGACGTTCGCGGCCTCCGCGCTGGCGGTCGTGGTGCTCGCCGTGGCCACCGGCGGGCTCGCGGGCCCTGTCGAGCGGGTGCTGTGCGGGGTGGCCGCGCTGCTGCTGCTGGTCCTGTCGCCGGTGCCGATCGCGATCGGGTCGGGTCTCGCACTGCTGGCGCTGGCCGTCCATCTAGTGAGGAGACGCACATGAGGGTTCTGTCCATCGTGGTGGCGGCGGCGCTGGCCGCCGCCCTGACCGGCTGCGGCGGCGACCGAGGCGCCGAGAGGGCCGAGCAGAGCACCACCGGAGCGGGGAAGCGGCTGTCGATCGCCACCGGCAACACCACAGGCGTCTACTACATCCTCGGCGGCGGCCTGGCCGACCTGATCACCAAGCACCTGCCCGGCTACGAGGCCACCGCGGAGGCGACGGGCGCCTCGGTGGAGAACATCCAGCGCGTGGTGAAGGGCGACTCCGACATCGGTTTCTCCCTCGCCGACTCGGCCGCCGACGCCGTGCAGGGCAAGGGCGCCTTCACCTCGCCGCAGCCGATCAGGGCGATCGCCAGGCTCTACAACAACTACACGCAGGTCGTGGCCACCGCCGACTCGGGGATCAAGAGCATCGCCGACCTCAAGGGCAAGCGCGTCTCCACCGGCTCGCCCAACTCGGGCACCGAGGTGATCGCGCTGCGCCTGCTCAAGGCGGCGGGCCTCGACCCCGACAAGGACGTCACCAGGCAGGCGCTCGGCCTGCCCGAGAGCGTCGACGCCATGAAGTCGGGCGGCCTCGACGCGCTCATCTGGTCGGGCGGCCTGCCCACGCCGGGCATCACCGACCTGACCACCAGCCTGAAGGCCGAGGCGGTCTTCGTGCCGCTCGACGACGTGCTGCCCAAGCTCCAGGCCGAGCACGGTCAGGTCTACGCGGCCGGCAGCATCGGCAAGGACGTCTACCAGGCGCCCGCCGACGTGGCCACGATCGTGGTGCCCAACCTGCTGGTGGTCAACGAGTCGATGGACGCCGCGCTGGCCGAGAGCATCACCAAGCTCATCTTCGACCACCACGCCGACCTGGTCGCCGTCTCCAAGGCGGCCTCGGAGATCACCAAGGAGACCGCCGTCAAGACCGATCCCGTGCAGCTGCACGACGGCGCCAAGAAGTACCTCGGCGGTTAGGCGGCAGGCGGCGGCCGGGGCCCGCTACAGGTCCACGGGGCCGCCGCTGCGCCAGTAGACGTTGGCCTCCCTGGACAGCAGCTCTGACTCGACGAGGTAGCGGCGCAGGGCGGCGTGGTCGTCGTGGAAGGCGCGCAGCAGCACGTTGACGTCCTTCTCGGGGTAGCGGACGCCGGGCTCGAAGACCCTGGAGATGTGGCGCAGCACGACCATCCGCTTCTCCCACCTGGCGGGGATCTCCTTCAGCCGCCCGTCGACGAGGAAGGCCTCCAGCACCCGCTCCTCGCCGGTCAGCCTGCGCGCCGGCGGGGCGGCGGCCTTCAGCAGCTCGCGGAAGCGCTCGGGCCGCGCCCGCCAGCCGCCGTCCTCGTCCCTGACGGCGAGCCCGCCGCGGCCCAGCCGCTCCAGGCACTCCTCACCCTGCTCAGGGGGCTGGCCGAGCACCAGCGAGGCGAACGCCCTGAGCGTGTCGTCCTGGTGGAGGAGCCCGAGGACCCGCCGGATCTCTTCGTCGTTCATACCGCCATTTTGAACCATTCGACGACCTTGAACGTCTGACCCTGCGTGATGACCAACCTCCTGCTCGCCGGGGCGCTCGCGCTCACCGCCACTCCCTCGGCCACCATCCCCCAGGGCTTCCTGCTGTGGGAGAAGGCCGCGGCCACGAAGGACGACAACCCGGAGACCAACTGGGCCGTCAGCGGCCGCACGTCGGCGCGGCTGACCGTGAACCCCTGCGACAAGGCGAAGCTCGCCTCGGCGGGCAGGGTCGCGGCGCGGACGATCGTCTACACCTCCGTGCCCGACTTCCAGAGGTCCGAGCAGGTGATCCTCTTCTCCTCCGCCGACCTCGCCACGCAGGCGATGGCGGGGCTGCGCTCGGCGCTGCGGACGTGCGCCACGGTCAAGTCTCAAGGACCCGACTACCGGTACGCGGGCAAGAAGGCGGCGCTCGGGGACGAAGGGCTCGCGGTGACGGGCCAGAGCTACGACGGGCGCAGGGCGGCGATCGGCGGTGAGCGGGCGATCGTGACGCGCAGGGGGAACGCCCTGGTGCTCTACTCGCAGGCGGGGGAGTGGGGCAAGCCGGCGGCGAGCGACTTCGCGGCCCAGACCAAGGACGCCAGGAAGATGCTGGCGAAGATCTGCTCGATCGCCTCGTGCTGATTGTCACGACCTTGAGACGTGATCATGACACGAACGCAAGGTCTTGACGGCGACCCTTGAGGGAGACGTGTGCCGGAACGTCCTTGCCAGTCCGTTCCGGCACACGTTCACCGCCCTCTGAACCCCGCCGACGCCGGGGTCACAGCCGGTTCAGGCCCATGACGTGCAGGACGGCGCGGCCCTCCTCGTCGGAGGCGGCCAGGTCGACCTGCGCGTCGATGCCCCAGTCGCCGTCGCCCGCGGGGTCCTTGACGACCTGCCGCACCTTCCAGAGCTCCTTCTCCTCCGTGATGCGCAGCAGGCCAGGCCCGCGCGCGTCGGCGTCGGTGAGGATCTCCTCGTGCTCGTCGTAGTAGGCGTCGAGCGCGGCGCTCCAGTCGACATCGGGGGCGAGCTCGGCCAGCTCGGCCTCCTTCTCCACGGCGCACAGCTCGACCAGGCGGAACATCGCGTTCCTGACCAGGACCCTGAAGGCGCGGGGGTTGCCGGTGACCGGCCTGACCTTGGTCTCCAGCGCCTGCGACTCCTCCAGCGCGCTCTCGGGGTTGCTGAGCTTCTCCCACTCGTCGATCAGCGACGAGTCGACCTGACGCACCAGCTCGCCGAGCCACTCGATGAGGTCGACGAGGTCTTCGGTCTTCAGATGCTCGGGGATCGTACGGCTCAGCGTGCGGTAGGCGTCGGCCAGGTAGCGCAGCACCGCACCCTCCGACCTGGACAGGTCGTAGACCTGGATGTACTCGGTGAAGGTCATCGCCCGCTCGTACATGTCGCGCACCACCGACTTGGGGCTGACGGTGTAGTCGCCCACCCACGGGTGACCGCGCCTGTAGGTCTCGTAGGCGCCGAGCAGGAGCGTCTCGAGCGGCATCGGGTACATGACCTCCTGCAGCGCCTCCATCCGCTCCTCGTACTCGATGCCGTCGGCCTTCATCTCCGCGACGGCCTCACCCCTGGCCTTCTTGAGCTGGGCGGCGAGCACCTGGCGCGGGTCGTCGAGGATGGACTCCACGATCGAGACCATGTCGAGGGCGTAGCTGGGCGAGCCGGTGTCGAGCAGGTCGAAGGCGGCGAGGGCGAAGGTGGACAGCGCCTGGTTGAGCGCGAAGTCCTCCTGCAGGTCGATGGTGAGCCTGGCCCTCCTGCCCTGCTCGTCGGGCTCGGCCAGCTGCTCGACCACGCCGCCCGCCAGCAGCGAGCGGTAGATCGCGATGGCCTGGCTGATGTGCCGCCGCTGCCACTTGCGGTCCTCGTGGTTGTCGGTCAGCAGGTGCTTCATCGCGGCGAAGCAGTCGCCCGGCCTGTTGATGACGGCCAGCAGCATGGCGTTGCTGACCTTGAAGCGGGAGGCGAGCGGCTCAGGCTCGGCGGTCTGCAGCTTCTCGAAGGTCTCCTCGCTCCAGCCGACGAAGCCCTCCGGCGGCTTCTTGCGGGCGTAGCCGCGGCGGCGCTTGGGATCGTCGCCGATCTTGGCGAGCGCCTTGGCGTTCTCGATGTCGTGCTCGGGGGCCTGGCAGGCGACGTAGCCGATCGTGTCGAAGCCCGCGCGGCCCGCCCTGCCCGCGATCTGGTGGAACTCGCGGGCGCGCAGGCGGCGCACCTTGTTGCCGTCGTACTTCGACAGCGCGGTGAAAAGCACGGTCCTGATCGGCACGTTGACGCCGACGCCGAGGGTGTCGGTGCCGCAGATGACCTTCAGCAGCCCGGCCTGCGCCAGGCGTTCGACCAGGCGGCGGTACTTCGGCAGCATGCCGGCGTGGTGGACGCCGATGCCGTGGCGCACCAGCCGCGACAGGGCCTTGCCGAACCTCGTGGTGAAGCGGAAGCCGCCGATCATCGCGGCGATGGCCTCCTTCTCGGCCTTGGAGCACATGTTGATGGACATGAGCGCCTGGGCCCGCTCCATGGCGGAGGCCTGGGTGAAGTGCACCACGTAGACGGGGCCCTGCCCGGTGCTGAGCATCTCCTCGAGAGACTCGTGAAGAGGCGTCATCCGGTAGGAGTAGACGAGAGGGACGGGACGCTCGGTGTGCTTGACGACCGAGGTCTCCCTGCCGGTGCGGCGGGTGAGGTCGTCCTTGAACATCGTGACGTCGCCGAGCGTGGCCGACATCAGGACGAACTGCACATTGGGCAGCTCCAGCAGCGGCACCTGCCACGCCCAGCCCCTGTCGGGCTCGGCGTAGAAGTGGAACTCGTCCATGACGACCTGACCGATGTCGGCCGCCGCGCCGTCGCGGAGCGCGACGTTGGCGAGGATCTCGGCGGTGCAGCAGATGATCGGGGCGCCGGGGTTGACGCTGGCGTCGCCCGTCATCATGCCGACGTTCTCGGTGCCGAACAGCGACACCAGGTCGAAGAACTTCTCCGACACCAGCGCCTTGATCGGCGCGGTGTAGAAGGTGCGCTGGTCGCGGGTGAGCGCGGCGAAGTGGGCGCCGGCCGCCACCAGGCTCTTGCCCGACCCCGTCGGGGTGGAGAGGATCAGGTTGTTGCCGGAGACCACCTCGATGAGCGCCTCCTCCTGGGCGGGGTAGAGAGTGAGCCCCCGTTCGGAGTTCCACGCGACGAACGCGTCGAAGATGGCATCGGGATCGGCGTCGATCTCTTCGGGAAGGCGGTCTATGAGGCTCACCCTCTCCATCTTGCCAAGTTCAGCGGGCAACCGGTTAACGAGATCTTGTCAAGGGACACCCGGTGGACAGCCCAGCGTAACGATTTGATTCCATAGTGTGATGAGACCTCGACCGCTCGTGGCCGTCGTGCTGGCCGTCGTGCTCGCCGGGTGTGGAACCACGCAGCCCACGCGGGAGACCCCGGTCACCCCGACCGTCACGACCGCCGCGCCCGCCACGCCCACGCCCACGCCCAGTGCGACGGGCACGTTCGCATTCGTCCCCTCGTACGAGACGCCGCGGGACAAGGCGCTGCTCCCGACGGAGAAGAAGATGCGGGAGAACCGTCTGGTCGAGAAGTGGGCCGAGGCGGCCAACGACGGGTTCGTCCCGCCGCAGAACATCCCGGTGATCGCCAAGCAGTGCGACACGGCCAACGCCTTCTACGACGAGGAGGAACGGACGCTCACCATGTGCTACGAGATGGCCGACTACCTGGCGGAGCTGTTCTCCAAGCCCGCGAAGGGGGAGGAGAAGCCGACCGCGCAGGAGGTCGGCGAGCACGTGGTGGGCGCGCTCAACGGCATCTACTTCCACGAGCTCGGGCACGCCCTGATCGACCTCTACGACCTGCCGACCACGGGCAAGGAGGAGGACGCCGTCGACCAGCTGTCGGCGCTGGTGCTCATCACCGAGGCCGAGGACGACAAGGACTACGGCTCCATCATCAGCACGATCGAGGCGTGGGGGAGGATGTCGAAGGAGACGGAGACGGGGCCGCTGGAACAGGACGACTTCGCCGGCGACCACTCGCTGAGCGGCCAGCGCTACTACAACGTCATGTGCTATCTGTACGGCTCGAACCACAACGCCTTCCTGCCCCTGGTCGCCGACGGCTCCCTGCCGGTGGAACGGGCGATGCGCTGCGAGCAGGAGTACGCCAAGATGGCCAGGGCGTGGGCCACCCTCCTCGGGCCGCACCTGCGAGAGGAGCCGCCGTCCCTCACCCCCTCGGCGGTGCCCACCTCCACCCCCTCGGTGAGGCCCCCCGGTGAGGCTCAGAGCCGGGCGCGGGGAGCGGTGAGCAGCAGGCCGCCCGCGATGGCCAGCGTCGACAGGACGGGCGCGCCCCCCGGCGCGAAGCCGTAGACGGTCAGGCCCAGCAGACCGCCGCCCACCAGCGCCGCCGCCGCCAGCGACGTGCCCCACGTGGCCCTGCCGTACGGCAGGGCGGGCGGCTCCTCGAAGCGCGCGAAGCCGCGCAGCAGCGGCCAGAGCACCAGGCAGAGCGCGCCGAACCACGCCGGCCAGCCGAGCAGCCAGCCCACGCTCCCCGGCGAGGGGGTGTCGGCGCCCAGCGCCACGACCACCACTCCGGTCACCGCGAACAGCGCCGGCATGTGCCAGAGGTAGACGGTCATCATCCTCGGCCCCGCCCACGCCACCAGCCGGTCGGTACGCAGCCGGGTGATCCACGGCCGCAGCAGCGTGGCGAGACCCACCTGGCCGAGGGAGACGGCCAGCATGGCGAGCGTGGGCGGCGCCATGTTCGACATCTCGGCCCCCGGCAGGCCGATCATGCTGCCCGGGTAGGGGCCGAAGGCCACCAGGAGGGCCGCCGCGCCGAACCCCGCCACGGCCAGCAGCCCCGGGCGCGTGATGCGGCGGTCGGCGTAGAGGAAGCCGAGCTGGTGGACGGCGAGCCAGACGAACAGGATGTTGAGGTAGCCGATCGCGTCGAGGCCAGAGGTGAACCTGACCAGGTCGGTGACGACCGCGCCGCCGGCCAGGGCCAGGGGGGCGAGCAGGCCGTACCTGTCGTGCAGCCTCAGCATCAGCGGCGTCGCGGTGACGGCGATCACGTAGACGGCGAGGAACCACAGCAGCTGACCGGTCAGCCGCGAGCCCACCTCGAGCGGCTGCTCGGGCACCCCGAGCGTGGCCAGAACCTGGGGGAAGGGGATCCACACCGCCGCCAGCGGCAGCACGGGCCAGGCCAGCCGCCGCAGCCGTACCGCCAGCCACGCGGGCGCCGTGCCGTGGGCGCGGCGGAAGCTGATCGCGTTGGCCGCGCCGCCGGCGAAGAACACCAGGGGCATGACCTGACTGATCCAGGTGATCACCCACACGCCCGGCGTGGACAGCGCGTTGCCCGTGGTCAGGCGGACACCGTCGTAGGCCAGTACGGGGATCGTCCAGTGCTGGAGCACCACCAGGGCCATCCCGGCGATCCTCAGGACGTCGATGAAGGTGTCCCTGGACTTGACCGGTGTCGCCGGTCGTTCGAGCAGGACGGTCATGGGGGGCCTCGATTCGGAAGGTGATGTCCCAAGGCTTCCGTCTCGCGGCCGCGCGCACAGTGACGCCGTCCGCCTTCTTCACGTCAAGATCGCACTACCGGGGATGGTAGGGCTGGCACTACCCCCTGACGCCTGCCCGCAGGGTCGAGTCCACACCTGCGAGACTCGTAGCGTGATGCCATGCGCTCCCTGACGAGGCGTGTCCTGCTGGACACCCGCTACCTCCTGGTCGGCTTCCCCGCGGCCGTCATCGCCTTCATCCTCCTCGTGACGGGTTTCGCGGCCGGGCTCGGCACCGTGGTGGTGTGGCTCGGCGTGCCGATCCTGAGCGGCACGCTGCTCATCGCGAGGGGCTTCGCCGACGTGGAGCGCGGCTGGCTGTCCGACGTGCTCAACCGCCCCGCCGTACGGCCCCGCTACAAGGGCGCTCCCGAGGGCGCGGGACGCTTCCGCCGCTTCGTGCACCCGCTGACCATCGGCCAGTCGTGGCTGGACCTGCTGCACGGGATCGTCAACTTCCCCGTCGCCGTCGTGACCTTCGTGGTGACCGTGGTGTTCTGGGCGATCACGATCACCGGCCTCACCTCTCCGCTGTGGGTCGCGTTCACCTCGCAGATCCCCGGCAACATGGAGCTGCCCGAGCTCCTCGGCCTGGGCGACACCTATCTGATCAACGCCACCTTCTACCTCGCGATCGGCCTGCTCGGGCTGCTGCTCCTGCCGATCATGGTCAGGGGAGCCGCGCTGCTGCGCTCGGGCCTCGGCAGGGCGCTGCTGACCACCGTGGCCGAGCTGCAGGAGCGCATCGACGACCTGGCCCAGGGCCGCGCCGCCGCGGTCTCGGCCGAGGCCGACGCGCTGCGCAGGCTGGAGCGCGACATCCACGACGGTCCCCAGCAGCGCCTGGTCTCCCTCGCGATGGAGCTCTCCCGCGCCCAGCGGCAGCTGAGGAAGGACCCCGCCGCCGCGCACGACACGATCGCCGAGGCCATCGCCGCCACCCGCGAGACGCTCGACGAGCTGCGCGCGCTCTCGCGCGGCATCGCCCCTCCGATCCTGGCCGACCGCGGGCTGCCGTCCGCGCTGGCCGCGCTGGCGGGCCGCTGCACCGTCCCCGTCGAGCTCGACGTGCAGATCGCCGAGCGCTACACCGCCGCGGTGGAGAACACGGTCTACTACGTGGTGGCCGAGTCGCTGACCAACATCGCCAAGCACAGCCGCGCCACGACCTGCTCGGTCCAGCTCAGCCGTACGGGGAACGTGCTCATGCTGACGATCGGGGATGATGGTGTCGGCGGCGCACACGTCGCCAAGGGACACGGTCTGGCCGGGCTGGCCGACCGGCTGCGCGCGGTCGACGGCGAGCTGGTCGTGAACTCACCCATGGGCGGGCCGACAGTGATCGTGGCGGAGGTACCGTGCGGGTAGTCGTGGCCGATGACGCGGTCCTGATCAGGGAAGGCCTGATCAGGCTGCTGGAGGAGTTCGGCTGCGAGGTGGTGGCGGCGGTCGGCGACGGCGACGCTCTCGTCGAAGCCGTGGCCTCGTTGAAGCCGGACGTGTCGGTGGTCGACGTGCGGATGCCGCCGTCCTTCACCGACGAGGGCCTGCGCGCCGCCGTGACGGCGCGTGGCAGGGTGCCGGGGGCGCCGGTGCTGATCCTGTCGCAGTACGTGGAGGTCTCCTACGCCGACGACCTGCTGGCCGACGCCCGTGGCGCGGTCGGCTACCTGCTGAAGGACAGGGTCGTCGATGTCGAGGAGTTCATGGAGGGGCTGCGGCGCGTCGCCTCCGGCGGCACGGTCTTCGATCCGCAGGTGGTGGCCCAGCTCATGGTGCGCAGGCGCAAGGATGATCCGCTGGCCCAGCTGACCCCGCGCGAACGGGAGGTGCTGGAGCTGATGGCCGAGGGGAAGTCGAATCCCGCCATCGGCAGGCAGCTCGTGGTGAGCGACGGCGCGGTGGAGAAGCACATCCGCAGCATCTTCTCCAAGCTCGGCCTCTACGCCGACGACGGTGACCAGCACCGCAGGGTGCTGGCCGTACTCGCCTACCTGCGAAGCTGAGGCGCTGAGGCGCGCGGCCGGTCCGCGAGGACCGGCCGCGAGGGGATCAAGCCCCGAGCGCGTCCACCAGCTTCTTGCGCTGCTGGGCGCCCAGGCCGCCGAGACGGCGCTTCTCGTCGACGCCCGCCTCCTCCATGAGCGCGGTGGCCTTGGCCGGGCCGACGCCCTTGACGGCGCGGAGCGCCTGCGACACCTTGATCTTCTTGGCGATGTCGTCGTCACGCTCCAGCAGGTCGGCGAAGGTCAGCTCGCCGGCCTTGACCTTGGCGAGCAGTGCGGTGCGGGCGGCGCGGGCCTCGGCGGCCTTCTCCAGCGCCGCCTTGCGCTGCTCCGGGGTCAGAGTGGGAAGTGCCATCTCAATCTCTCCTCGGGGAGTAATGCTTCGGGACTTTGTTACCCGTGGTGTCGCGGCTAATCATGGCGGATGCCAGCGGCTTGTGTTGCGGAAAGCCGCCGCTCAACCGGTGCGCCAGACGGAAGCGGCCGCCTCGGCGCACGCCACGTCCTGTGCGACGGTGCCTCCGCTGACCCCCACACCGCCGACCACGCGTTCTCCCTCACCGTAGCCCGCCCACAAGGGGATGCCGCCTCCGAAGCACACGAAGCGGTCGCCCGCGAGGCCGTAGAGCTCCCCTCCTGGAGCGGCCAGCGGGGCCAGGTCGGCGGTCGTCATGCGGTGGGCCACCGAGGTGTAGGCCTTGCCGGGAGCCAGGACGGGACCTGCGATCTCGGCCCCTTCCATGCGCTGGAAGGTCACCAGGTGTCCACCTGCGTCGACGACCGCGACAGAGACGAGCGCGCCTTCTCTGGCCGCCTGCCTGATCGCCGCCTCGCACATGCGAAGCGCGATCTCCAACCCCACCGCGTCCCGAAATTTCATGAACTCATGGGTATCGTCCGAAGTGTCCCCGTTGCAAGATCATCGTGGTTTCTGTCACATTTCGTTCTTCGGGCGTGTCGCACGCCAGCATTCGACCCCCTCGCGGGTCAGGAAGGCGTCAAACACCGACTCCATCGCCCCGACAAGGGGGCCTCTGTCGCCCAGCGCCGAGGGCAGGATCGGCGGCGGACGATCTCTGCGCATCGCCATGAGCGCGCCGTGGCAGGCTCGCTGGAGCGTGTCGCCGGTCAGCGCGACGCCGAGCCCTGACAGCGTGACGGTCGCGGGGTCGAGGGCGTTGATCAGAGCGCCGATGCCCTTGCCGAGAGCTCCTGCGTTGCTCTCGACGGCCTTGACGGCCTCGGGCTCCCCTCCTGCCGCGGCCTCGATGATGCGCTCGGCCTCGTGACGGCCCCGCCCCCGCCCCGCGGGCAGGCCCAGGTGGCGCAGGAGCGCGTTGCGGCCCACCGCGAGGCTCAGGCACCCTCGCGCGCCGCAGGGGCAGGGGTCGTCGCCGCCGGTGAGTGGCATGTGGCCGAACTCGCCCGCCGTACCGCCCGCCCCTGTCAGCGGGGTGCCGCCGATCAGCAGCGTGCCGCCGGGATCGAAGTCGACGTGCAGGTGCAGTCCCACGCTGACCCCTCGCAGGTGGCCCCTGCGCGCCTCGGCCAGCCCCGCGAGCCTGGCGTCGTTGCCGATCCGCAGCGGGACGCCGCCCAGGCCGAGCGCCTCGGCCACGGGGACCTCACGCCAGCCCAGGTGTGAGATGTCCAGCAGGCCGTCCTCGCGCACGGGACCGGAGGCCGACAGGCCCACGCCGACCACGCGCGGCCCCAGATGCGCCCGCAGAGCCGCGCCCAGGTCGTTCAGCGCGGCGGGCGTGCCGTCGTGCCCGCTGGCGGCCAGGACGGTCGACCCGCCGCCCAGCTCGCACGCGGCGATCGTCCAGGAGTCCTCGCGCAGGTCGGCGGCGAGGGCGAGAGGGCCGCGCGGATGCGGGCCTGGGATCTGCGTCGGGCGCCCCCTGGCGTGCTCCCCGGCCGGCTTCTCCTGGAGCAGTTCGTCCTCGACCAGCCCTGCCACCAGCACCGAGGCCGTGCCGCGGGCCAGTTCGAGATCGCGCGTCAGCTGCGAACGCGTACGGCTGGCGCCGCCGTCGTGGACCTCGCGCAGCAGTCGCAGCCTGTTGAGCGCCCGCAGGTCTCCCACATCCATGGAAGACAGTTTATGCTCTAGCCGTGAACAAAAGAGCGCGTATCGGTGTATTCGGTTTCTTCTTCCTCAACGGCTTCGTCATGGGGATGTGGGCCGCGGGACTGCCCGGCCTCAACGAGCGGCTCGACCTCGGGCCGGCCAAGCTCGGCGTCGCGCTGCTGCTCGTCTCCTTCGGAGCGCTGGTGTCGATGCTGGTCGCGGGGCCCCTCGTGGACCGGTGGACGAGCCGCAGGGTGTGCTGGATCGCGGGGCCCGCGTCGGGTGTGGTGCTGCTCGGCCCCGCGCTGGCGCCGAACTACGCGATGCTCTGCGTCATGGCCGTCGTGTTCGGACTGGGCCTCGGCTGCGTCGAGGTGGCGATGAACGTCCACTCGGTCGAGGTGGAGCACGCCTACGGCAGGCCGATCATCTCGGCCTTCCACGGCACGTGGAGCCTGGGCGGCGCGAGCGCGGGCGCGCTGACCGCCCTCGGGCTGCGGCTGGGAGCCGACGGGCAGGTCCTGCTGGTGGTGGCGGCGGTGACGGTCCCGCTGCTGTTCCTGCCCGCCGCGCGGCTGCTGCTGCCAGGAAGGCCCGCCGCCGCGTCGGAGCAGGGCTCGGGCGGGGGTGGCATGGGGGCGATGAAGTGGGGGCTCGTCGCGCTCCTCGGCGTGGTCGCCTTCGCGGGGCACCTGAGCGAGGGCGCGGCGATCGACTGGGCCGCCCTGCACGCGCGCTGGGTGCTCGACGCCGATCCCGCGGCGGCGCCGCTGGCGTACACGGTCTTCGCCGTGGCGATGACCTCGATCAGGCTGCTCGGCGACCCGATCAGGGCGCGACTCGGAGCCGTCAGGACGATCCAGCTGGCGGGCGGGTTCGCGACGGTGGGCTACCTGCTGGTGCTCCTGGTGCCGAACATCGTCGGGGCCTGGATCGGGTGGGCGCTCGCGGGCGTCGGCCTGGCCACCGTCGTGCCTGTGGTGTTCAGCGCGGTGGGGGCGGCGGGCGGCTCCGTCGGCAGGGCGCTGTCGGTGGTGACCGCCTTCGGGTACTCAGGACTGCTGGTGGGGCCCGCGGTGCTGGGGTTCGTGGCCGACAGCGCCTCGCTGCCGGTGGCGCTGATCATCCCCGCGGTGATGGCGGCCGTGGTCGGACTGGCAGGCACCCCCGCGATCCGCGCGATCACCACCGCCGCCCCCGAGAAGGTCCCGGTCTCGTCCTGACCGCCGCGGGTCACGGGACAATGGGCCGGTGGAGCTACATGATCTGTCCGCAGGCGGCGGCGTCCTCGACCAGGTGGGCGACGCGGCGCGCGCGGCCCTTGACCGTTACGCCGTCTCGCGGGCCGCCACCGTCACCCTGATCAATGTCTCGGAGAACGCGACGTTCCTGGTGGACGACTCCGGTACGGGGGAGCGGTCGATCCTGCGGGTGCACAGGCTCGGCTACCACGCGGCGGAGGCGATCCACTCGGAGCTGGCCTGGCTGACGGCCTTGCGCGCGCAGGCGGGCGTCAGGACCCCGGAAGTGATCCCCGCGAGGGACGGAGCCGGGGTCGTGCACGTCGCGGGCCGGCACGCGGTGATGTTCGAGTTCCTGCCCGGCGTCGAACCCCCCGCAGAGCGTCTGGTCGACGGCTTCAAGCAGCTCGGCGCGGTCACCGCCCGCATGCACAGGCACGCCAGGCGGTGGCGGCGGCCGCCCGGCTTCACCCGGTTCGCCTGGGACTGGGACGCGGCCTTCGGCGGGGAGGCGCGCTGGGGACGCTGGCAGGACGGCGTGGGCGTCGACGCGGAGGCGCGTGCCGTACTCGATCGGCTGGAAGGTCGCCTGCGCCAGCGCATCGGACGGTACGGCGACGGACCGGAGCGCTTCGGGCTGATCCACGCCGACATGCGCCTGGCCAACCTGCTGGACGACGGCGGACCCGAACCGAGCGTGATCGACTTCGACGACTGCGGGTTCGGCTGGCACGTCTACGACCTCGCGGCGGCGCTGAGCTTCATCGAGCACGAACCCGTGGTGCCCGAGCTGATCGACTCCTGGCTGGACGGCTACCGCGGCGAGGAGCCGTTCGGACGGGAGGACGAACGGGAGATCTGGACGTTCATCCTGTTCAGGCGGTTGCTGCTGACGGCGTGGATCGGCTCGCACCAGGGCGTGGAGATCGCCAGAGAGCTCGGCGCCGGCTACACCCTGGGCACCTGCGACCTCGCCGAGCGCTACCTCACCAGCTGACCTCCGGCTCCGCCTGGTCGCACCCCGCCGCCGGTGGCGGCGCCGGCGTTCGCGGGGGCTCCCGCTCGTCCATCAGACGCCCTCTGACCGGTCACCCACGGTGACGTGATGACGTTCGCCTGGCGCAGGCAGGGCTCTGACCTGGTGTTATGTGATCGTGACTTGACCGCCACGTTACGTGCATGTTTCATGTGGCCAGCGCCGTAAACGTTTACAGCGAAGGTGCTGTAAACGTTTTCATCCGAGTGGGGGGACTGTCTTGGCCGAAGGACCCACGATCAACACGATCGCAGAGCGGGCCGGGGTGTCCATCGCCTCCGTCTCGCGGGTGCTCAACGGCCTGCCCACCAGGCAGGAGACCGTGCGCAAGGTGCTGGCCGCCGCCGAGGAGCTCGGCTACGTGCGCAACGCCGTCGCCAGGAGCCTCAAGTCGCGCCGTACCCACCAGGTGGCCTTCGCCATGGCCGACATCGGCAACCCCGTCTACCTCGCCATGGTCAGGCAGATCCAGCCGGTGCTCAAGGCGGCCGGATACCGGCTGGTGCTCCACTCCACCGACGCCATCGTCGCCGACGAGATCGACGTGCTGCACAGCCTCGGGGAGCGCTACGTCGACGGGCTGATCATGAGCCCGCTGCGCGTCACGAACGAGCACCTCAAGATGATCGCGACCGCGCGGGCGCCTGTCGTGATCATCGGTTCGGTGCCGGAGGGCACGCGGGTCGACAACGTCAGGGCCGACTCCCGCACCGGCGTCAGGCTGGCCATCGACCACCTGTACGAGCTGGGCCGCCGCCGCATCGGTTTCGTCAACGGCCCGCTCGACACCGTGCCGGGCGCCGCCCGCGCCGCCGCCTACGGCGAGGCGCTGAAGGAGCGCGGCCTGCCCTACGACGAGGAGATCGTCGAGGTGGGCGACTTCTACCGGGCCGAGGGAGCGCGCGCGGCTCGCGCGCTGCTTGACCGGGCGCCCGGCGTGGACGCGCTGATGTGCGCCAACGACCTGATCGCGCTGGGCGCGCTCGACGTGCTGCGCGCGGCGGGCCTTCGGGTCCCCGAGGACGTGGCCGTGGTCGGCATGGACGACACCGACCTGGCCGCCGCCTCGTGGCCGTCCCTGACGAGCGTGTCGCTCGGCTCGGCCGAGCGCGGCAAGGCCGCGGCCGAGCTGCTGCTCGACCGGCTCAACGACATGGACAGCCAGCCGCGCGTGGTCACGGTCGCCCCCCGGCTGGTGATCAGGGCCTCCACGGCGGGCGAAGCCGCGGTCCTCGGCGTCCGCGGCGAAACCTCGGGCGAAACCGTGAACATCCCACCCCAGTCGAAGGGAGGCACGCCATGACGGCGGTCGCGACCAGACCCCCGCGGACCTCACCCCACAAGCGCCGCAAGCCCCGCTCGCGGCAGGGCCGCGAGACCCTGCTGCTGATGCTCCCGGCGCTGGTGCCGGTCCTGCTGTTCAGCGTCGGCCCACTGCTGTACGGCATCGGCCTGGCCTTCACCGACGCGCGCGCCGGCCGCAACGCGGTCTACGAGTTCGTGGGCCCCCAGAACTTCATCGACCTGCTGTCCGACGCCGACTTCTGGGCCTCCTTCAGGATCGGCCTGATCTGGGCGGTCTCCGTCACGGGCCTGCAGTTCCTGCTCTCGCTCGGCCTCGCGATCCTGCTGAACCAGAACCTGCGGTTCAGAGGGGTGGCCAGGGTGCTCGCCGTCGTGCCGTGGGCGATGCCGCCCGTGGTGATCGGCCTGATGTGGCGCCTGGTCTACCACCCCGACGCGGGCATCCTCAACAGCATGCTCGGCACCGACATCGACTGGCTCGCCGACTTCTCACTGGCGCTGCCCGCCGTCATCGTGATGGGCATCTGGAGCGGCATGCCGCAGACCACCGTGGTCCTGCTGGCCGGGCTCCAGGGCGTGCCGAAGGAGCTGTACGAGGCGGTCGAGGTCGACGGCGCGGGCACCTGGCGCAGGTTCTGGAACATCACGCTGCCGCAGCTGCGCCCCGTGATCGTGGCCATCACCTCGCTCGACTTCGTGTGGAACATCAACCAGTTCAGCCTCGTCTACGTGCTGACCCAGGGCGGCCCCGGCGGCCAGACGCGGCTGCCGATGCTCTTCGCCTACGAGCAGGCCTTCCGCTACGGCTTCTTCGGCTACGCGGCGGCCCTCGGAGTGGCGACCATGATCGTCGTGCTCGCGGTGCTCGGCATCTATCTCTGGCGGCAGATGAGGGAGGCGTCATGAAGCAGATCCCGAAGTACGCGGCGCTGCTGGCCTACATGATCTTCCTGGTGTTCCCGCTGGTCTGGCTGGTCTCGACGGCGTTCAAGACGCCGCAGGAGATGGCCAACCTGAACCCCTCGTGGATCCCGCGCGAGCCGACCCTGAGCAACTTCGAGGCCGCCTTCACCGAGCAGGACCTGGTGGGCGCGGGCGTGCGCAGCCTCATCGTGGCGCTGTGCAGCGCGGTGCTCACCGTGGTCGTCGCCCTGCCCGCCGCCTACGCCATCGCGCGCCACCGCAGCCTGGTCAGCAAGATCGCGGTCGGGTGGGTGCTGGTCAGCCAGGTCTTCCCGTTCATCCTGATCATCATCCCGCTCTTCATGGTGCTGCGGAACCTCGATCTGGTGAGCACGCTGCCCGGTCTGATCATCGTGCACGTGACCTTCACGCTGCCGTTCGCCCTCTGGATGCTGCAGGGCTACGTGCGGGCGGTGCCTCCCGAGCTGGAGGAGGCCGCCTCCGTCGACGGCGCGGGACGCGTGCGCTCGATCGTGAGCGTGGTGGCGCCGCTGCTGGCCCCCGGCGTGGTGGCCACCTTGTTGTTCTCGTTCATCTCCTCGTGGAACGAGTTCCTCTTCGCGCTCGTGGTCCTGAAGGACCCCGACGTGATGACACTGCCGCTCACTCTGGTCCGCTTCACCGGGCCCGAGGGGGTGTCCAGGCTGGGCCCGCTGGCCGCCGCGTCGGTCGTGGCGACGATCCCCAGCCTGATCTTCTTCGCAATCATCCAGCGACGGCTGAGGTCCGGCCTCATGGCCGGAGCGGTCAAGGGCTAGGAGGCTCTTATGCGTATCAAATCCGCTTTGGCGGCCGCGGCGATCGTCGCGATGGCGGCCGCGTGCGGCTCCGGTGGCGGCGGCGGCGACGCCGCCGAGCCCGCCAAATCGGGCGGCGAGCCCGTGAAGCTGAACTTCCTCAGCCTGGCCTGGCAGAAGGAGTCCGTGGCGGCCAACAAGGAGATCGTGGAGGCCTGGAACAAGGCCAACCCGAACATCCAGGTCACCTACGTCCAGGGCAGCTGGGACAACGTCAACGACCAGCTCGTCACCTCCTTCGAGGGCGGCGACGCCCCTGACGTGATCCACGACGACTCGCCCGCGCTGTCCGGCTTCGCCTCGCGCGGCTACCTGCTGGACCTGAAGGACAAGCTGCCGGCCGAGCTGAAGAGCGACATCCCGCAGTCGGCGTGGGACACCGTCACCTTCGACGACGGCAAGGGCAACCAGGGCGTCTACGGCGTGCCGTTCCTGCAGGAGTCGCAGGTCATCATCGCCAACAAGAAGCTGCTCGACGCCGCGAAGGTGCGCGTCCCCACCGCGGACGCCCCCTGGACGTGGGACGAGTTCGCCGAGGTCAGCAAGAAGCTGACCAAGGGCGAGGCGTTCGGCGTGGCCTGGCCGATGAAGTCGCCCGTCAACAAGACGCTCAACCTGGCGCTCAACTTCAACGGCACCTTCTTCCAGACCGGCGCGGACGGCAAGACCACGGTCAAGGTCGGCCCGGAGGAGAAGCAGGTCCTCCAGCGCATCCACGACCAGCTCTACAAGGACAAGTCGGCCGACCCCTCGGCGCTCGGCATGGGCACCGCCGACCCGCTGCCCGGCTTCTTCGCCGGCAAGTACGCCCTGCTGCCCGTCGGCGTCTACCTGCGCCAGCAGGTCGTCGAGCAGGCGCCCGACGGCTTCGAGTGGGTCACCCTTCCCCCGCTGAAGGGCGAGACCACCAACCAGGGCGCGGTCTCCCAGACCCTGTCGGTCTCGGCCGACAGCAAGCACCCCGACGAGTCCATCAAGTTCATGTCGTTCTTCCTGAACGGCCCGAACCAGGCCAAGCTCGCCAAGGGCGACTGGCTGCTGCCGACCTCGCAGAAGGCCGCCGCCGACCCGTCGATGACCACCAAGGAGAACGGCTGGGACATCGCCACCGCGTCCGCCAAGGACCTCGTGGTCGCGCCGTTCCTGAAGGTCAACGGCTTCGACGAGTGGAAGAGCAAGGTCGCCACCCCGACCCTGCAGCAGTACTTCGCCAACAAGATCTCCCTTGACGACGCGGCCAAGCAGCTCGTCGAAGAGGGGAACAAGGTGCTGGAGCGGTACTCCCGGTGAGTCTGCTCAAGGATCGCGCCCGGGGGTGTCTGCTCGGCCTGGCGGCCGGCGACGCCCTCGGGGCACCTGCCGAGAACATGGAGCCCGCCCAGATCCGCGAGAAGTGGGGCCGGCTCACCGAGATCGAGGGCGGCGGCACCGACGACACGGAGTACGCGATCTTCGCTGTCTCCCTGCTCGTGCGGCACGGCCACGACCTCACCAGTGACGACGTCGCCGACGCCTACCGCAGGGAGATCATCCCCTTGGTGCTCGGCCCCATGAAGGGCGCGGGCTTCTCCGAGCTCGGCACCGTGTCGGCACTGCGGCGCGGGCTCGAACCGCCCATGACCGGGATGATCCACGCGCACGGCTGGTCCGACGGGCTGGCGATGCGGGCGGCGCCGTACGGCATCTTCTGCCCAGGCGACCCCGCTGAGGCGGCCAGGCTGATCGAGCAGGACGGCCTGGTCAGCGGCGAGGGCGAGGGCATCAACGGCGGCAGGGCGGTCGCGGCTGCCGTCGCGGTCGCCATGAGCGGCGCAGCCCCCGGCGAGGTGGTGAGAGCAGGGCTCTCCGCGATCCCCCAGGACTCGTGGACGGCCAGGACCATCTCCAGGGCGCTGCCCCTCAAGGACTCGCCCGAAGGGCTGCACGAGGCCGTGGTGATCAGGCACTACCCGTGGACCGACCTCGCGCCCGAGGCCGTGGCGCTGGCCTTCGCCGCCTACCTGCACGGCGACGGCGAGGTGGAGGAGTCGGTGACCTACGCGGTGAGCCTGGGCAGGGACGCCGACACCATCGGCGCCATCGCGGGCGCCATGGCGGGGGCAGGACGCGGCGAGGCGGGTGTGCCCGGCAGGTGGGCCGAGCGCATCGGCCCCGCCACCGGCAAGTGCCTGCCCGTCGTGGCGGGCAAGCACGTGCTCGACGTCGCGGATGAGCTCGCGAGACGACTGTAAGGACAGCACATGTCGGGGGACAGGATCACAGGAGCCTTCGTCGGGCTGGCCGTGGGCGACGCCGCCGGCTGGCCCGCGGCACGGCACCGCGCGGCGCTGCACGCGCCATGGAGCAGACGGCTGCACCGCGAGCTCGACGCCTTCGCCGAGGAGCACAGGGTCACGACGCTGCCCGTGCCTTTCGCGCTGAACCAGCCGACCGCGCCGCTGGCCGTCGGCCCTTCCGACGACGCCGAGTGGCTGGCGTGGACGGCGCTGACGCTCTCGCAGGACAGGGTGCGGGCCTTTCTCGACCTGTCGGGGCGAGACGACCTGCGGGCGCGGATCTCGGTGACCACCGCGCTCGGCAACCTGCGCGGCGGCCTCGAGCCGCCCGCCAGCGGGCACGACAACCCGCACTTCTTCGACGACGCCGCGGCCGTCAGGGCCGTGGCCTTCGGCGCCGTGGGACAGGACCCCACGCGCGACGCGCAGATCACCAACGCGGGTGACGGCGTGCTCGGCGCGAGGGCGATGGCCGCGGCGGTGGCGGCGGCGGTGTCGGGCGGCTCGGCCGCGCTGGCCGTCGAGGCGGCGCTGGCCCAGCTGCCCGAGGACAGCGCGATCGGCGTCAACGCCAGGGCGGCGCTGCGGGTGGCGCGCAAGGCGGGAGGGGCCTTCGCCGCCGTGCCCGCGCTCGACGCCGAACTGATCGACCATGTCTACAGCTACGCCGTCTCCGCGGCGGTGACCGTGCCCGTGGCGCTCGCGCTGGCGGAGGTCTCGGGCGGGTCGCTGGTCGAGGCCGTGCCCGCCGCCGCGTGCCTGGCGGCGGTGGCCGACTCGGCGCCCGCGCTCACCGGGGCGCTCACGGGCGCCTGCGGCGGATACGGCGGGATACCTGAGGGGTGGGCCGCCTCCGCACGGAGGCTGGCCGGGTGCTGCCTGCCTGAACTGGCCGGCAGGGATCTACTGGATATTTCGGAGGGAATCGCATGACGCCGCTGGAGGACAGGGCCACTGGTTGCGTGGCGGGAGCGGCGGTGGGTGACGCGCTCGGCGGCGCCACCGAGGGCTGGACTCCCGAGCAGATCACGCAGCGCTACGGTGGGACGGTCGAGGGGGTCGTCCCGCCCTTCAACGCCGACTGGCGCAACGCCCGGCCCATCGCGCCGTACCACAAGGGCGACGGCCACATCACCGACGACACCCTGATGACGCACGCGCTCATCCGCGTCTACCAGAAGGCGGGCGCTCACCTCGACGCCTACTCCATGGCCGAGCACATGGTGCCCGAGATGATGGGCGAGAAGCAGTGGATCCCCGAGCTGGAGGCCGACGCGCTGCCGCTGCAGCGGGTGTTCCTGGCGGAGAAGTGGATCGTCGCGCGGCTGCACTACGGGCACAACGACCCGCGTGAGGCGGGCGTCGGCAACATCGTCAACTGCGGCGCGGCGATGTACGTCGCGCCCGTCGGCATCGTCAACGCCGGCGACCCCGACGCCGCCTACGCCGAGGCGATCGACCTGACGGGCGCCCACCAGTCCTCCTACGGCCGCGAGGCCGCGGGCGTGATGGCAGCCGCCGTCGCTGAGGCGATGCGACCCGGCGCGAGCGCCGACTCGGTCGTGGCGACCGCCATCAGGCTGGCCAAGGACGGCACCAGGGCCGCGATCGAGGCCGTGTGCTCCAGAGCGCGCGACTTCGGCCACTGGGAGGGGTCGTTCGAGGGGTTGCGCGCGGCCATGCGTCCCTACGACACTGTCGCCGACACCTACCGCGACCAGGGGCTCGGCGCCCGGCGGCCCTCGCGGGTGCACAGCATCGAGGAGCTTCCCCTCGCGCTGGCGTTCCTGCTCATCGCCAAGGGCGACGTCAGGGACACGGTCCTGGGCGGGGTCAACTACGGGCGCGACGCCGACTCGATCGCCTCCATGGGCGGGGCGATCGCGGGCGCTCTCGGCGGGCTGTCGGCCGTGCCGTCCGACTGGGTCGAGCAGATCGGCACCGCCAGCCGTACGGACCTGGTCGCCCCCGGGCTCGCCATCGCCGAGGTCGCGCTGCGGATCCACCGCGACGACCTGGCCAGGCGCAGGGCCCACGAGGACGCCTTCGCCGAGCTGGCCGGCCAGTGATCAGGCTCACCTGGGTGCAGCCCGAGGACCTGGTGGGGCACGAGCTGCGCCAGGCCGCCGAGGACGGACGCGACGTGCGGGAGATCACCGCCCGCTGGCACGCGGCGGGCGGCCACGACGCGCCGCCCAGGGCGGGGGCCTCCGAGGCCGGCGCCCTGCGGCTGCGCGGGCTGGCCGAGGAGCTGCTGGACGAGCTGGCCACGCTGAGGTCGCCCCTGGAGGAGCCCACGGAGCTGGCCGACATCATCGCCGCCTGCCCGAGCTGGCCCGCCCGTCAGGCGGACCTCCTCCAGGACGGGAGGCCGGCGGCCAGGCCCGAGCCCGCCCGCGTGCTCGGGGCGTGGCTCGGCAGGGCGGCGGGCTGCGTGCTCGGCAAGCCGGTGGAGAAGATCCCGCGCGAGGGCATCAGGCAGATCGCCGAGGCCACGGGCAACTGGCCCATCCAGGGGTGGTTCACCGCGGTCGGGCTGCCCGACGAGATCGCCAGGCGGTGGCCGTGGAACCGGCGCAGCGCGGTCAACTCCCTCGCGGAGAACATCGACGGCGTCCCCGAGGACGACGACCTCAACTACCCGCTGCTGGCCCTGACGGTGCTCGAGCGGCACGGACGCGGCTTCACCACCGACGACGTCGCCAAGCTGTGGCTCGACGAGCTGCCTGCGGGCCGTACGTTCACCGCCGAGCGGGTCGCCTACCGCAACCTGCTGGCCGGGATCGAGCCGCCGCTGACCGCGACCTATCGCAACCCCTTCCGCGAGTGGATCGGCGCGCTGATCAGGACCGACCTCTACGGGTGGGTCAACCCGGGCGACCCCGCGACCGCGGCGGAGTACGCCTGGCGCGACGCCCGCCTCACCCACACCGCCAACGGCGTCTACGGCGCGATGTTCGTGGCCGCCATGTGCGCCCAGTCGCTGGTCGCCACCTCGGTGAAGGAAGTGGTCGAGGCGGGCCTGTCCGTCGTCCCTCCGCGCTCCAGGCTGGCAGGCGCCGTACGGCAGGCGGTCGAGGACGCCTCGGCCGCCGCCGACTTCGAGCAGGTCCTCGACCGCCTGCACGAGCGGCACGGCGACCTGCACTGGGTGCACACGATCAACAACGCCGCCCTCGTCGCCGCCACCCTCGTGCACGCCCAGGGTGACTTCACCGCCTCGATCGCGGGCGCGGTCGCGGGCGGCTGGGACACCGACTCGGCGGGCGCGACGGTCGGCTCGATCGCCGGAGCGCTGAACGGAGGCGTGCCCGAGCGGTGGAGGATGCGTGACAGCCTGGCCTCCAGCCTGACCGGGTTCGACGGCATCGCGCTGGGTGAGCTCGCCGAGCGCACGGAGAGGATGATGGAGTCATGATCTCGGTTTTCGGCAGCGCGAACATGGATCTGGTCGCCTACGTCCCCTCGGCGCCCAAACTCGGAGAGACGGTCACGGGGCGCGCCTTCCGCACCATCCCCGGCGGCAAGGGGGCCAACCAGGCGATCGCCGCCGCCCGAGCGGGCGGCCAGGTCGCCTTCCTCGGCGCGGTGGGCGACGACTCCTTCGGCGCCGCGTTGCGCGCCACCCTGGAGGAGGCGGGGGTCGACGTCGCCGCGCTGCGGCGGGTCGAGGGCCCGAGCGGCATCGCGCACATCGTGGTGGAGGACGCGGGAGGCAACTCGATCATCGTCGTGCCCGGCGCGAACGGCAGGGTCACCGAACCCTCCGGCGACGACCTGAGCGTGATCGCCGGCTCCTCCGCGCTGCTGCTCCAGCTGGAGCTGCCCATGGAGGCCGTCATCGGCGCGGCCCAGGCCGCCCAGTTGTCGGGCGTCGCGGTGATCCTCACCCCCGCGCCCGCCCAGCCGCTGCCGGAGGAGCTGCTCGACGCGGTCAGCCTCATCGTCCCGAACGAGCACGAGGCCGCGGCGATCACCGGGCTGACCGACCAGGACAAGGCGCTGGACGCGCTGCTCGAGCGGGTCCCCGAGGCGGTGATCACCCTGGGCTCCGAGGGCGGCCTGTACGGCTCTCGCGAAGGCGCGCGCCTGCGCGTGCCCGCGGTCAGGGTGAAGGCCGTCGACACGACCGCCGCGGGCGACACCTTCGTCGGCGCGCTGTCGGTGGCCCGCTCGGAGGGCATGGCGCCCGCCGACGCCCTCCACTTCGCCTCGGTCGCCGCGTCGATCTCGGTCCAGCGCGAGGGCGCGAGCACCTCGATGCCCACCCGCGCCGAGATCGACGCCGCGCTGAACACCGGCTGAGCCTTCAGGGAAGGAGCGCGCCGTTGGCGCCCCCAGGGAGATCGACCTGCGACCACGCGGTTTTTGTTCCTGAGGGGGCCAGGCCCCGTCGCCCAGAGCTCGCAGCTACCGTGCGCCTGGTGGTACGGGCCCGAGTGGAGGGCCGTCGTCGTGTGATCATCACTCTTAGGAGTGATGATTTCGACCACTCTGAGGTATAACGCCACCTGCGCCGCAATCGCCTAAAATAGGTAAGTGATCTTGCGCGACGGCCTCAGGCAGCTGACCCGGCCGATCATCCTAGCCCTGGTCAAGGGAGAATCCGGGCCGTCGTTCCCTCGATCACGCCGTCTGGGGCCACCCATGCCCGCCTTCTTGGGCCTGCTGCCGTTCCGGACCATCGATCTGGTCCTGCTGGCCGAAATCCTGCTCGCCTGGGGCCTGTTCAGCACCGGGCTCTCGGACCTCCTGGAGGGGCAGAGGCGGCTGGTGGCGTTCTCTCCCGGCGGCCCGGCGAGCGTGTTCCCCGAGGCGTTCCTGTGGTTCGCGGCGGCGGCGTCCTCCTTGCCCCTGCTGTTGCGCACCTGGTGGCCGCTGGCGGCCTGGCGGCTGGCCACGGTGAGCATGCTCCTGAGCGTCCCGATCGTGCAGACGTTGGTCTCCACCCCCTACTCCGTGGCGGCGGTCATCACCTACCCGCTGGTCGTCTACTCCGTCGCCACACGCTGCGAACGGGAGACCACCCTGGGCGTGTGGGTCCTCTCCGTGCTTGCCGCGGGGGCGCTCGACCCCTCCCACGCCCCTGATCTGCTGTGGAGCCCTGAGATCCTGGGCGGTGCGGCCCTGCTGGCCGTCGCCGCGATCCTGGGCTACAACGTGCGCGCCCGGCGGCTGGCCGCCACGCGCCTGGCCGAGGAGGAGCAGCGCAGCGAGCGGGCGCTGGCCGGGCAGGCCGCGCTGGAGGAACGGGCCAGAATCGCCAGGGAACTACACGACGTCGTGGCGCACCACATGTCGGTGATCGCCATCCAGGCGGAGGCCATCCCGCTGAAGGCGGGCGGGGAGCCCAGGCAGTTGGAGGAGGGCATGGCGGAGATCCGCACGCTCTCGCTCGCGGCCATGACCGAGATGCGCCGCGTGCTGGGCGTGCTGCGGGACGAGGACGGGCGCACGGACACCGCGCCGCAGCCCGGCCTCGGCCGCCTGGAGGAGCTCGTCGCCACCGCGCGCTCCGCCGGGCTCACCGTGACGCTCAAGCTGGTGGGCGACCTGCTCGGGCTGCCCACGGCGGTGAGCCTGTCCGCCTACCGGATCGCGCAGGAGTCGCTCAGCAACGCCATGCGGCACGCGCCCGGATCGGCCGTCTCGATGAGAATCGCCCGTTCCAGAGCCGAGCTGCACATCCAGGTGACGAACAGCGCCGGGCGCGGCTCCCCGGCGAAACCGGGACACGCAGGACACGCGGGACACGGCCTGATCGGGATGAGGGAGCGGGTGTCCATGCTCGGCGGAAGCCTGTGGGTGGGGCCTGCCGGGACGGGGTTCGCGGTCACCGCCATACTCCCGATCGTGGAGAACGCGTGACGATCCGGGCTCTCGTCGCCGACGACCAGGGACGCTCCAGCCAGGAGATCGCCGAGGAGCGCGTGCCTGCCGGAGCAGACCGTCAAGACTCACGTGAGCCGCATCCTGGCGAAGCTGGATCGTCCACGCCTACGGGACGGGCCTGTTGCGGGCAGGCGGTCAGACCCTCTCCCTCCGTGGAGGGACACGGAGGTGGGCACCCCAGTGTGATGTGATCGACGATCATGAATTCTAGCGTTCTGACTGGTTCTTCCATCCAGTCAGAAAGGCTCGCATGTTCCGCCGCGCACGCACAGTGGCCGCCGCCGCAGCGTTGACCTACCTCATCGTCCCCGCTCCCCAGGGTGACCGGATCGTCAAGGTCTATGGGGATCTGGGCACGGCGGAGCACGTCGCCGTCATCGTCCCGGGTTCCGACACCACGGCCGCCACCTTCGACGGCGGCAGGGCCAAGCCGTACAGCACGCCGGGGGGAGGTGCCCGCGCGCTGCTGGCCGAGGCGCGGGCGCTGGACCCCGGCTCCAGACTGGCCGTGGTCGCCTGGCTCGGCTACGACAGCCCGGCGACCGTCAGCCTCGCGGTGGCGACGGACACGTCCGCCGTCGCAGGGGGCGGGGCGCTGAGGCGCTATGTCACCGAGACGCTCAGGGGCAGGCGGGTCAGCCTGCTGTGCCACAGCTACGGATCGGTCGTGTGCGCCAAGGCCGCTCCGGGGTCGGGCGCCGCCGAGCTGGCCGTCTTCGGCAGCCCAGGCCTCGGCGTCTCAGCCGCCGCCGACCTGGGCGGGCCCCGGCTGTGGGCGGGAAGCGGCGCCCAGGACTGGATGCGCGGCGTGCCCAAGCTCCGGCTCGGACCCCTCGGGTTCGGTCCCGATCCGGCCGCCCCCGCCTTCGGCGCCCACCTGTTCGCGACGGGTGAGGCCGGACACAGCGACTATCTCAAACCGGGCAGTGAATCGCTGCGCAACCTCACTTTGATCGCCCTCGGCCGGACCGGCGAGGTGTCCCGTGGCTAGCGTCGCGACGCGGATCGCGACGGCCACTCCGGCGGACAGGGACCGGGGGGTGGACGCGCTGCGCGCGCTGGCGATCCTGGGGGTGGTCCTGGGGCACTGGATGGTCACGGCGTGGGCGCGCGGACCCGGCGGAACGATACGCGTCTCCAGCCCGCTCATCCACCTGCCGGAGTTCACGCCGGCGTCATGGGTGCTGCAGACCCTGGCGGTGTTCTTCTTCGTGGGCGGCTACGCGGCGGCACGGAGCCTGCGCGCGGCGAAGGGGCGTCCGGCCTGGGTGCGGGCCAAGATGGGGCGGCTTCTGCGACCGGTCGGGGCACCTGCGCTGATCTGGGCGGGGATCGCGGCCGGGCTGATGCTGAACGGCATGCCGCCCGGTTCGATCAGGGCGCTGGTGCTGCCGGTGGCCGCGCCGGTATGGTTCCTCGCGGTCTTCGCCGCGCTCACGTCAGCCACTCCTCTGCTGGTGCGTGCGCGGCCGGGCGTTCTGATCGTCTCGGCGGCCGGGGTCGTGCTCGCGGTGGACGTGGGCAGGTTCGCCCTCGGCGGGCCGGCCTGGCTGGGGTGGGTGAACCTGGCGGCCGGCTGGCTGGTGCCGTACGCGCTGGGCATCGCCTGGGGTCAGGGCGCGTTCACCTCCCGCCGGGCGGCGGTGGGCTTGCTGGCGGGAGGTACGGCCGGGGCCGTGGCGCTGGTCGCCGGGTTCGGCTATCCGGCCAGCATGGTGGGGGTGACCGGCGCGAAGGTCTCCAACCTCAGCCCGCCCACGCTCGCCGCGGTCTGCTTCGGGATCGCCCAGGTGGGGCTGGCGCTGTTGCTGCGCGGGCCGCTCACCCGCCTGATGCGGCGGCCCCCGCTGTGGGCGGCGGTGGCGATGGTAAACCTGTCCGCGATGACGATCTTCCTGTGGCATCAGACCGCGCTGCTGGTGACCGTCCTGGTGGCGCTGCGCTTCGGCGACCTTCCCGGCCTGCTGACATCTCCCGCCGAGCCCGTCTGGCTGCTGCAGCGGCTGGCCTGGCTCCCGGTCCTCGCCCTGCTGCTGGTCCTCGGACTGCTGCCGGGCATGCTCCGCGGCTTCTTCAACGACCGGACCTCGTCATCGAGCTCTAGCCTCTCAGGTGCTCCACGCACTCGTCGCGGTAGCGCTCGACCTGGCTCCTGACGCGCGAGGGGTCGGTGAGCACCGCCCTCGACACCGAGGGCAGCACCGCGTGCCGTACGCCGGAGAAGAGCCTGGCCACCGCGGAGGGAGAGCCGCCCTGGGCGCCGAGACCAGGCGACAGGATGGGCCCGCCCAGGCGGTCGAGGGGGTGGCCGACCTTGTCCAGCGTCGCGCCCACGACCACTCCGACCGAGCCGAGGTCGTCCTCGCCCTCGTTGGCGGCCGCCACCCCTTCGAAGATCTGGTCGGCCACGGCCGACTGCAGGGTGAGCGCCTCGGGGTTGGAGGTGCGGGCCAGCACGAACACGCCGGCGTCGTTGGCGCGCGCGGTGGTGATCGCGCCCGCCAGCGAGCCGAACCCCAGGTACGGGCTGACGGTCATCGCGTCGGCGGCCATGGGGCTGCCCTGCTCCAGGTACGCCTCGGCGTAGCCGGCCATCGTGGAGTCGATGTCGCCCCTCTTGACGTCGAGGATCACCAGCGCTCCCGCCTCGCGCAGGGAGGGGATCACCCGCTCGAGCACCGCCACGCCCCTGCTGCCCCACCGCTCGAAGAAGGCCGACTGCGGCTTGACCGCCGCGGCCACGCCGGACACCGCCTCGGCCACGGTGAAGGTGAAGCGTTCGAGCCCCGCGGGGGAGTCGTCGAGGCCCCACGCGGTCAGCAGCGCGGGGCTCGGGTCGATGCCCACGCACAGCGGCCCTCGCCGCTCCATCTGCGCGCGCAACCGCACGCCGAACGGCTCGCTCATGCCCGCGACTCTACTGGACGGTTCCCTCGGCGAGCTCGGCCTCGGCGCTGTCAGCCGCCTTGACCAGGGCGGCAAGGGCACGCGCTACCGTGGTGGTCTCCATGCTCGGCCGTCCGGACCCGGTGACCTGGTGCGGCGCGTACGGCACGTGCACGAAGCCGCCCCGCAGGCCGGGCCGCTCGGTCGCGATCAGGTGCGCCAGGCCGTAGGCCACCTGGTTGCAGACGAACGTGCCCGCGGTGTAGGAGACCTCGGCGGGGATCCCCTCCTCGCGCACGGCGCGCGCCATCGCCTTGACCGGCAGCGTGGACAGGTAGGCGTCGGGGCCGCCCTCCACCACCGGCACCCCGTACGGCCTGCGCCCCTCGTTGTCGGGGATGCGCGCCTCGATGAGGTTGATCGCGACCTTCTCCACCGAGATCGCCGTCCGCCCTCCCGCCTGCCCTGTGCAGAGCACCAGCTCGGGATCGTGCAGGTCGACGGCCTCGCGCAGCGCCGTCAGCGCGCCCGAGAACGTGCAGGGCAGCTGGGCCACGCTCACCCCGGGGACCAGCACGACGGCGTCGTAGGACGGGTTCGTCGTCTCCCCGCCGAAGGGCTCGAACCCGGTCAGCAGCACACGCGTCATGTCATCCATCCTCGAGGTGGTCTCGTCGCCTTCCGAGGACGAGTGTCGGGCATGGCGGTCACCGGACGAAACGGTGCGGACCGCTTCATGGTGATCACTTTCGCCAGGGGGCCGACTGGGTAGATCACCTGACATGTACGAGATCGCCCAGCGTGTTCTCACGCTGCTGACCGAGCCGCAGCGCGAGGTCACGGTGACCGTCGGCCTGCCGTACGAGGAGCCGACGGGGGAGTGGTCGTGTCCCTACCGCATCGACGGGCTGGCCGGATGGGAGCACGAGAGGAAGGTCTCCGGCGTGGACTCGATCCAGGCCCTGGAGATCGTGCTGACCGTCGTGCGCAGCGCCCTGGAGGGCTCGCCAGAGGCGCGCGACGGGCTGCTGGTCTGGGAGGAGTTCACCTGAGCAGGCGGCGCCAGCGGGGCAGCTCGGTCACGACGGTCGCGGCGGCGAGGAGCGACACGACGACCGCGACCGCGGGGGCCCACGCCAGCCATGACGACGCCACGGCCGCGACCAGCTGGAGCAGCACGAGCAGGATCGTGACGACACCGGGTACGGCCACGATCACGTGACGCTTGTCCCCGGGCGTGGAGAACAGGGTCGGGAGCCCGATCAACACGATCACCGACAGTACGGCCAGCGGCACGGAGTGTGGCGCCAGGGCCCACGGCGTGGCGATCCAGGCGAGCAACTCGGTGGCGAATCGAAGTGCAGAGCCGATTCCGGCTTTTTCAGGCACCCGGAAACCCTACTATGTGCCGTTATGTCTGACACAAGACTGCTGGAGCTCAGGGCGCGTACCCCTCAACGCCCACCGGGACCGGAGCTGGCCCAGGTTCTCGACCTGACCAGCCCCTCAGGGCTGCGCCTGCGCCGCTACCGTCCCGCCGAGCGCCCCCGCCCGCTGATGGTGTACCTGCACGGCGGCGGCTGGGTGATCGGCGATCTGGACTCCCATGACAGGACCTGCCGCAGGATCGCGCTGGAGTGCGACGTCGAGGTGCTGGCGGTGGACTACAGGCTCGCCCCCGAGCACCCGTGCCCCGCGGCGCTCGACGACGCCGTGGAGGTGCTGCGCTGGGCCAGGCCCGTCGCCGTCGCGGGCGACAGCTCCGGCGGCTACCTGGCGACGATGGCCTGCCTGCGCCTGCGCGACGAGGGCTGCGCGGTGCCCGCTCTCCAGGTGCTGCTCTGCCCCAACACCGACCTCACGCTCTCCTGCGCCAGCGTCGCCTCGGGCTCAGGGCTCGACGCCGACACGCTCGCCTGGTTCGTCGCCCAGTGGGTGCCGGAACCCGCCGCTCGCGCCGCCGCCAGCCCGCTGCTGTCGCCCAACCTGTACGGCCTGCCGACCACGCTCCTGGTCACCGCCGAGAACGACGCCCTGCGCGACGAGGGCGACGCCTACGCCGCCAGGCTCGCGGCGGCCGGTGTGAGGGTGGTGCACAGGCAGGAGCCGGGGCTGGAGCACGGCTTCATCCAGGACGCCTCCCCCGAGGCGGCCGCGGCCCACGACAGGGTCTTCTCCGACATCAAAGCGCTGATCCCGCGCTGAGCCTCATGCCGGATCATGCCCGGCATGAGCCATCCCCACCTGATCGCGACCGACCTGGACGGCACGCTCCTCGACGCCGAAGGCGGCCTCTCCCCGCTCACCCGCCGCGCCCTGCGGCTGGTCAGCGAGGCGGGGGCCGTCACGTCCTGAAGCCGTCCTGGGCGGCCATGACCTCCTCGGCGTGCTCGAAGGCCCACACGCCGAACGCCTCGATCGGCTCCAGCATGCTGAGGCCCAGCTCGGTCAGCGCGTACTCCACCCTCGGCGGCGCCTCGGCGTAGGCCGTGCGGGAGACGATCCCGTTGAACTCCAGGCGGCGCAGCGTCTCGTTCAGCACCTTAGGACTGATCCCGCCGATGGTGGCCCGCAGGTCGGCAGGGCGGCTCGGCCCGTGCCGCAGCGCCCACACCACCACCGCGTTCCAGGTGTTGGCGAGCAGGTCGAAGGCCAGCCTGGCCTGGCAGTCAGCGAGGAACATCCCGGCACGCACCAATCGGTATCTATTGATTTTTCTATCTTCGTCCTTACCTACACCCTTGAGGAGGACGGATGCGTATCGGCATTCTCGGCGCGGGCGGCATGGCCGACGCCCTCGGCACCCAGTGGACGCGCGCGGGCCACCAGGTGAGGACCAGCGGCAGGAGCTCGGGCTCCTTCGCCCAGGCGATGGCGTACGGCGACGCCGTGCTGCTCGCCGTCCCCGCCCACGCCGCGCTCGGCGTGGTCGACGAGTCGCTGCGCGGCAAGGTGCTCATCGACTGCACGAACCCGATCGAGGACGGCGAGCTGACGGCCGACCATCCCATGGCCGAGCGGCTCGCCGCCGCCACGGGAGCGCACGTGGTCAAGGCGTTCAACCTGTGCCACGTGGACGTCTGGCGGATGACGCCGCCGGTGTTCGGCGGTCGCCCGCTGGCCGTGCCGCTGTGCGGGGACGACGAGGGGGCGCTGGCGGTGGTGCGGCGGCTGGTCGAGGATCTGGGCTGCACGCCGTACGACGGGGGAGGGCTGGCCAGGGCCGCACTGTTGGAGGCGACGGCCGCCTTCATGATCGGCCTGTGGTTCAAGGGCCTGGACGCCCAGGCCATCGCGCCGCCGCTGTGACAGGACTACACCCGCCGATGTAGTCGCGATGACGACCGGTGGCGGATGCGCGGGTCCGCCGCTCGCCCGATCCTGGTCCACATGGTCAGATTCCGCACCCCCTTCAAGATCTTCACCGCGGTCAACGTGGTGGCGGTCCTCCTGCAGGCCTTCACCGCCGGTCAGCTGCTCGGTGGCGCGGGCAGCGCGATGCACGGCACGGGCGCCGGAGCCGTCCATGTCGCCGGGTTGCTCCTGCTCGTCACCGGCGTGCTCATGTGGCGCCCCGGCAGGGGCCCGGGCTGGCCCGCACTGGCCAGCCTGGTAATCGTCCTGCTGGGCTTCGTTCAGTCGGCGACAGGCGGCTCGGGCGCCGTCGCCCTGCACGTGCCCCTCGGTATGGTGATCATGGGCAGCAGCGTGTGGCTGGCGGTCTGGGCGTTCACACCCTCCCGTTCGGCACGCAGTGTGTCATCGTGAGCCCCGCGACGTCGCGGGGGCCGTTCTTGCCGAGCTGTGAGAGCCTCTTGGTCTCCTCCTCGTTCAGCTCCTGCTTGGGCAGGGGCTCCAGGTGGGCGACGTCCGCGGGCGTGATGCCCAGCCCCTGGCCGACGCGCAGGCCGAGGTCGTCCTCCACCATGAGGAAGTGCCAGACCATGCGCTCCTGGATCGGCCGGTCGCACTGCTTGAGGTTGGCGACGAGATTGGTCACCAGGTCGTCGCGCTCCCACTCCTGCATGAGCAGGTAGCGCTGGCCCGCCTGCAGGTAGTCGTTGGTGCGCGGGATGCGCTTGCGGGTGAGCCGTCCCGTCAGCACGGGACCCTGCTCGTCGTGCGTCGGGTACTCCGCCTCCCGCAGCCCGCCGGTGATCGACGGCTCGTAGTTGACGTGCGGGTTCTCGCCCTCGCCGTCGACGTGGTAGGTCATCAGGCCGTCGCGCTGGTTGGTCCGCACGTCGGCGTGCTTGGCCTGGTTCACCGGTAGCTGCAGGTAGTTGGGCCCCACCCGGTAACGCTGGGTGTCGCTGTAGGAGAACGTCCTGCCGACCAGCATCTTGTCGTCGGAGAAGTCGAGCCCGTCCACCAGCACACCGGTGCCGAAGGAGATCTGCTCGTTCTCCGCGAAGTTGTTGGCCACGTTGCGGTTGAGCACCATCTTGCCGACGGGCATCGGAGGGAACTCGTTCTCCGGCCAGACCTTGGTGTCGTCGAGCGGGTCGAAGTCGAGCTCGGCGTGCTCGTCGTCGGTCATGATCTGCACGAGGAGCTCCCACTCGGGGTAGTCGCCCCTGTCGATCGCCTCGTGCAGGTCCCTGGTCGCGTGCCCCAGATCGAGCGCCTGCACCTTGGAGGCCTCTTCCTGGGTCATGCTCTTGACGCCCTGCTTCGGCATCCAGTGGTACTTCACCAGGTGCGTCTCGCCGCGGGCGTTGACCCACTTGTAGGTGTTGACGCCGAAGCCCTGCATGTGCCGGTAGTCGGCCGGGATGCCTCTCGGGCTGAACAGGTTGACCAGCATGTGCATGCTCTCGGGCGTCTGCGACATGAAGTCGAAGATCCGGTTCGGCTCCTGCCTGAACGTCACGGGATCGGGCTTGAGCGCGTGGATGACGTCGGGGAACTTGATGGCGTCCCTGATGAAGAAGACTCCCAGGTTGTTGCCGACCAGGTCCCAGTTGCCGTCCTCGGTGTAGAACTTCACCGCGAAGCCGCGCGGGTCGCGGGCCGTCTCGGCGGAGTCGCGCCCCCCGATGACCGTGGAGAAGCGGATGGCCAGGTCGGTGCGCTTGCCCCGGTCCTGGAAGAGCTTCGCTCTGGTGTAGCGGGAGATCGGCTCGTCACCGAGCATGCCGTACGCCTCGAAGTAGCCGTATGCCGTCACGCCTCTGGCGTGGACCACCCGTTCGGGGATGCGCTCCCTGTCGAAATGGCTGATCTTCTCCAGGAACTGGTAGTTCTCGAGTGTCGCGGGCCCGCGGGCGCCGACCGTGCGCTGGTTCTGATTGTCGAAAACGGGGTGTCCCTGCCGGTTGGTCAGAAACTTGTCCGTCATGGCGCCGTTTTCCCTCCTCGTAGGGTGCCTGCCACCCCTCCATATCCGGAAGAAAGGTCGATAAAAGTCCATATGGGCTTTGACTCCAGCGGGTCCATCAGCATGCTTGCCTCATGACGGACGTACGGGTGATCGTCGGCCCCGGACTGCGGGCGGACAGGGCGCTGGTGGGGGAGGTCGCCGAACGGGAGTTCGCGGCCCTGGGAGTGCGCGGTGTGCTCACACACGCCCGCGACGCCACCGAGACCCACACTCTTCTCCGCGGTACGGCCGGCGCGGCCGAGGACGGGGCCGTCGTGGTCGTTCCCGGAGCTTCGCGGGAGACGCGCGCGCTCATGGAGCAGGGCGGCGAGATCGTCTGGTGCGACTTCGGCAAGGTCCGCAGGGTGGACGGCGCCGCGCACATCCACGGCAGGGGGATCGAGGGGCTCGCGTGGGCGATCAGGCACGCCGTCCACCGGTTGCGACACCGCCCGCTGCGCGTCCCGTACGGCCCGCACCCCGAGCAGTGGGGCGACCTGCACCTGCCGGACGCGCCGGACGCCGCGAGGGGAGCGGTGCCGGTCGTGACACTCGTGCACGGCGGATACTGGCGCTCGATCTGGGCGGCCGACCTGATGGAGGCGCTCTGCGCCGACCTGACGGCCCGTGGATTCGCCGCGTGGAACCTGGAGTACCGCCGCCCCGACCTGCACGGCTGGGACGCCACCACCGCCGACATCGCCGCCGGCCTCGCCGCCCTCCCCTCCATGGCCGCCTCCGAGACCACGACTCTGCCTGGAGCCGTTTCGGGGGAGGGGATGCTGCTCGACCTCGATCGGGTGGCGGTCGTCGGGCACTCGGCCGGGGGCCAGCTGGCCCTCAGAGCCGCGGCCGACGGCGCGGGCGTGGCGCTCGCCGTGTCCCTCGCAGGAGTGCTCGACCTGGAGGAGGGCGACCGCCGCCACCTCAGCTCGGGCGCGGTCGCGGCGGCGCTCGGCGGTCACGCCTCAGGGGAGAGCGAGGTGCCGCACGAGCGGTACACCTCCTCCAGCCCTCTGCTCCGCCTCCCCCTGGGAGTGCCGCAGCTCATCGTCCAGGGCTCGGGCGACGACCTCGATCTGGTCGACTTCAGCCGCAGGTACGCCAGGGCAGCCGAGGAGGCGGGGGACGAGGTCACCTACATGGAGATGTCAGGCGACCACTTCGCGGTGATCGCCCCCCGCACGCCCATCTGGCGCACCACCGCCCTGGCCATCGCCGACCACCTCTCCCGCAGGGTCCCGCCCAAGAAACCGGGCCTCTCCTGACCTCCTGCTCTCGAGAAGCGACATGCCGGTCGCCCACGGCGGGCCGGGCCGTCGGGCGGTGGCGTTTTCGTTCGCCGGGCCGTACGAAGGAAAAAGGAGGGAAGGGAGCCACTGTGGAGGTCACCATCGTCGGAGCCGGTCTGGTCGGCTGTCTGCTCGCCTGCTACCTCTCACGCCGCGGCCACGAGGTCACCCTCTACGAGCGCCGCCCCGACCCGAGGGCGGCGGGCGCCGAACGCGGCAGGTCGATCAACCTGGCGATCTCCGAGCGCGGCATCGACGCGCTGCGCAGGCTCGGCCTGGCCGAAGAGGTGCTGGCCGAGGCGCTGCCGATGCCGGGCAGGATGATGCACGCCACCGACGGCGCGCTCACCTTCCAGCCCTACTCTGCCGACGGCTCGCACGCGATCAACTCCATCAGCAGGGCCGCTCTGAACCGCAAACTCCTCGACGCCGCCGAGGCGCACCCGAACGTCACGGCCAGGTTCGGCCACCGGCTGGCCGGCATCGGCAACGGCACGCTGGAGTTCGAGACCGACGGCGGGCCGGTCACGGAGAAGGGTCCGCAGGTCGTCATCGGCGCCGACGGCGCCTACAGCGCGGTCAGGGCCAGGCTGCAGGCCCTGCAGGGGACCGATTTCAGCCAGGAGTACCTCGACTACGGCTACAAGGAGCTGACGATCCCGCCCAAGCTCGGCGAGTTCGCCTTCGACCCTGGAGCGCTGCACATCTGGCCGCGCGGCAGGTCGATGATGATCGCGCTGCCGAACCCCGACAAGTCGTTCACCTGCACGCTGTTCTGGCCGCATGAGGCGCTGGCCAGGCTGGACACTCCCGAGCGGGTCCGCGCCCACTTCACGCAGGAGTATCCCGACGCCGCCGAGGTGATGCCGCACCTGGCCTCCGACTACGCCCGCAACCCCGTCGGCCACCTGGTCACGATGCGCTGCGACCCGTGGCACGGCGCGGTCGGCGGCACGCTGATCGGGCTGGTCGGCGACGCGGCCCACGCGATCGTCCCCTTCTACGGCCAGGGCGCCAACTGCGGCTTCCAGGACTGCGTCGAGCTCGACCGGTGCCTGGAGGAGACGGGCGACGACTTCGCGGGGGCGCTCGAGCTGTTCCAGCGGCGCAAGGCCGACACCGACGTCATCGCCAGGCTCGCGCTGGACAACTTCGTGGAGATGCGCGACAAGGTGGGCTCCAGGGTGTTCCTCGCGCAGAAGAGGATCGAGCACGCGCTGGAGCGGATGCTGCCCGGGCGTTACGTCTCCCGCTACGAGCTGGTCTCCTTCACCACCACCCCGTACGCCGAGGTGGAGCGGCGGATCGCCCGCCAGCGAAGGTGGGCGGGGGCGTCCGCGGCCGCGCTGCTGATCGCCGGGGCGGTCACCTGGAAGAGATGGCGATAAGTCACGATTCCGATCGTGGTGACTCCCGAGCAAGTGCCCGGATCCGCTTCCGCGATGACGAAGCGCCGTCCAGGCGCCCCACTGTCACGGCGTCGGCTTGCTCCCGCTGTTTGACCGGCCCTTTTCGTGCGGCTGGCACGGCGCGGTCACAAATGGCAGATGAGGGCGATGGCGCCTCATTCCCTGAGCCGCCTGGATCCTCTTGGACGATCCGTGGCAGGAAAGGCTCACTATGACAGCGACGTCAAACACAACTCCATCAGGTCAGCCCGAGCGTCCGGGCATGAGGGATGGGGTGTGCAGCGAGTTCACCGTCGTTACCAAGATCAAGCCGGGCCATGCGGATGCGTTGCGTGAGGATCTCGCCACGCTCGCCAGCGGGTCGGATGACGCCGAGGCCCGTGCGGCGCTGCGCCAGATCAGCACCCTGCACGACGCACGTCACGTGATATTCGACAACGGCACCAGGCACCTGTTCGCCAGCGTCTTCGACGGCTCATGGGACACCTACATCGACGACTTCGGCAAGACGGCAATCGGGGGCCGCTTCGACAAGGTCTTCTCGCACACCGAAGGGGTTCCCCGGCATCACCCGATCCGAAGGTGAAGGACTGGTTCCTCGCCCAGCAGGCGCCCGCGGGGGTCTTCGTCAGCTCCTATCCCGATCTGACCGTCCAACACCTCCAGCGCCCAGGAAGAGGCGCTCCTGGCGGCGAAGATGGTCGGGCGCTGGCCGAGCGGGGCGCCGTTGGCGCTGACCCGGAGCATGACGACCCGGCGCTGGGCGCCGATCCGCACCGCAACAACGACTTCCTGTACCGGGAGAACGACGATCGCGGCTTCCGATGCCCCGCCGGTGCGCACATCCGGCGTGCCAATCCCCGCGATGCCACCATCATCGGCGACGCCCGGATGCACCGCCTCATCCGCCGCGGCGCCACCTACGGCCCGCCGCTGCCAGAGGGCGTGCTGGAAGACGACGGTGCCGACCGGGGCCTGATCGGAAGCTTCATCGGAGCCTATCTCGAACGCCAGTTTGAGTTCATCAAGACCGAGTGGGTCAACGACGGCAACTTCATCGGCTTCCCCGGCGAGAAGGACCCGGTAGCCGGGCATCACGACGGAACAGGCAGCGCCACCATCCCGCAGAAGCCGATCCGGCGCCGCCTGCAGAACCTGCCCAGCTTCGTGGTCACCCGAGGCGGCGAGTACTGCTTCATGCCGGGCCTGCGCGCCCTGCGCTGGCTGGCCGAGCTGAAGGACTGACGGCTGGACGATGTCGCGCGGCGATCTGTTGGCTCTCACGCATCGGGGGTAGCGGCAGGGATCGACCCGATTCAGGAGGACACGAACGATGACGTTCAATCCGCTGCGCGAGCGGGGCATCCCGCTGGACAAGCAGCTGCGCAACTGGCGCGAGCTGAACGTGACACCGATCGATCCCGACCACGCCGATCCCTACACCCGCTGCCGCATCATCGCGATGAACGGCATCGAGGTCGAAGCGGTGATGTTCAGCCACCAGATGGCCAGGCACTGCCCGGACACCGAGATCAAGCAGCAGCTCGCGCGGGTGCGCTACATCGAGGCGCAGCAGCAGAAGGCGGTCAACTGGCTGCTGCCTGGGCTGGCCTCTGTGCTGGAGACCACGCTCGCCTACGAGCAGGTGGCGGTGGACCTCACCGCCTGGGTGGCCAGGATGGAGCCGGACCCGTATCTCCAGCAGGCCTACCAGTTCGGCGTGCTGGAGGACTTCGACCATCTCTACCGCTACGCCAACCTGTACGAGATGATCGAGCACCGCAAGGCCGAGAAGGTCGTCGATCAGCTCACCGAGGTCATGCCGGGCCGTCCGACGATCATGCATCACCGCGATCCCGTCGACAACGTACGCGAGCCGTACGACAGGGCGACGGTGGACCCGCTCTCCAAGCTGCACGCGCTGACGATCATGTCGGCCGAGCAGCAGACGATGAACTTCTACATGAACGTGGGCCCCGAGTACATGGAGCCGATCGCCCGCCGGCTCTACCAGGAGATCGGGCTGATCGAAGAGGAGCACGTCACCCACTACGAGTCGCTCGTCGACCCGGGGGAGACCTGGTGGGAGATGCTGCTCAACCACGAGTACAACGAGTGCTACCTCTACCACTCCTTCATGGAGACGGAGACGGATCCGAAGGTGAAGGCGATCTGGGAGCTCCACCTCAACATGGAGCTGGAGCACCTGCGCCTGGCGGCCGAGATGTTCAACAAGCACGACACCCGCGACGTCGCCGAGGTCGTCTCGCCGAAGCTGCCGAAACCGGTCACCTTCGAGCCGAACAAGGAGTACGTCAGGGACCTCATCGCCACGCAGATCGACTACACCACGATCGGCACGGGCTACGTGCAGGAGGCCCACGAGCGCTTCGAGAAGTTCCAGGAGCAGATCCACGGCGGCGAGCAGCCGCCGAGCGAGGCCGTCATCGAGGAGAACAAGGCCAAGTCGGGGGAGGAGTACCGGCTGGAGACGGAGGGCCCGCACCCCGTCGAACGGCTGCGGCTCAGCTGAGAGGGCGAAGGACCGGCCGGACCACCCGGCCGGTCCTGCCTTCTCCCCTGATCAGCTCTGCTTGCCCATCGCCTTCCTGACGACGTCGCGGATCCTGTCGGCCATCGCGACCGGCGTGCCGATCAGCATGTTCGCCGTCGCGGTCTCGACGCCGGCGTGCGGATGCGTGGGCGCCAGCGCCTCGGCCGCCTTGACCCCTGCGGCCATCGCCCTGCGCTCGGCCTGGCTGGTCTCGGCGCGCAGGTGGGTGAACTCGTAGCGCTCCTCCGCCCTCGCATGGGCCAGGACGGCGGTGCGCAGCAGGTCCAGGTTGGCCAGGAACCTCGGGTCGTCCACCCCCGCCTTCTCGATCTGGGTGAGCATGTCCTTGGCCGCGTTCTCCTCGGCCAGCCGCTCGTCCACGACCTCGTCACCGCCGGCCAGCTTGCGCCGGGCGTAGGGGTGGACGACCTCCTCCTCGGCCGTCTCGTGGACGGCGAGCAGCCGCACCAGCCTCTGGAACGGCTCGCCCCTCGCGTCCGGTGGCGCGCTCTCGACCTCGGCGAACAGGTCCCTGATCATGGCGTGCTGCCGTAGGAGCAGATCGACGACGTCGTTCTCGTCCATCAGCTCAGGCATCGTGTGACGGTCACCCATGAGTGTCCTCCTCTCGAGTGAAGTCCGCGCCTACCCCTCACACGAGCACGAACACCTCCCACCCCTCGTCGTGGACCGCTCCCGCGAGGGGGTCGGCGGTGAGACGGGGCAGCTCGCCCAGGTCGATCGGGCACCTTCCCTCGCCCAGCCGCGCCAGCCCGTCGCTCACCTCCACCCCGGCCAGCTCCCGCAACCGGTCCCTGTAGGCGACCAGGTCGTCCAGCGAGACGGCGCGGCGGCGGAAGCGCTTGTTCGGGTATTCCGCCGCCAGCCTCGCCAGCCCCTCGGCCGCCTCCGGGGTGGGCTCGAGGACGGTGAGCACCAGCACGTCGCCGCGGTGCCGTACGGCGTACCAGTCGCGGTCGGGCAGCCGGGTGCTCGCCAGGTAGCCGTAGCCGACGCAGAGCACGAGCAGCGGACCCTTCAGCACGTAGTACCTGAGCGCCCTGAACGGCTCGGCCCCCGGGCCTCGGCGCACGCCGTGGTGGCGCAAGGCCGCCGCATCCCCTCCTCGGCCTGGGGCGTCGGCCGCAGGACGGTCAGGACGAGCTGCTCGCCGTGGTCGACCGCCAGCCACTCCCGCCCGGCGGGAAGCCGCCCGGGCAGCCGTCCGGCGCCGAAGGCCACCACCAGCGCGGGCAGGTCGGCAGGGACCCCTTGCCACCGGCCCGCGCGGCGATCAGGATCGTCGAGGGAGCGGCGGGATGGACCAGGCAATGATCGTGAAGACGTCCTCGGGTCGGGTCTCCGGCATCCGGGTGGAGAACGTGCACGCCTTCCTCGGCGTGCCCTTCGCCGCGCCGCCGTTCGGTGAGCACCGCTTCAGACCTCCCACGCCACCCGAGCCGTGGGAGGGCGTGCGGCCCGCCGTCGAGCACGGCCCCGCCGCGCCGCAACGCCCGGCCCAGGACATCGGGCTGTTCGCGCCCGACGTCTTCCGCTACGGAGCCGACTGCCTGAACCTCGACGTCCACACCCCCGACCCGGGTGCGGCGGGGCTGCCGGTGCTGGTCTGGTTCCACGGAGGGGCCTTCTCCGTCGGCGCGAACTCCGCCGCGTGGCAGCGCGGGCACCGCTTCGCCCGCGACGGCGTGGTGTGCGTGGCCGTCAACTACCGGCTCGGCTTCGAGGGCTTCCTCGCGCTCGACGACGTCCCTGCCAACCTGGGCGTGCTCGACTGGCTGGCCGCCCTGCGCTGGGTACGGGCCAACATCGCCGCCTTCGGCGGCAACCCGGCCGACGTGACGATCGCGGGCCAGTCGGCGGGAGGGGCCGCGGTGGCGACGCTCATGACCATGCCCGACGCCGCGGGCCTGTTCCGCAGGGCGATCGTCATGAGCGGCTCGGCCACCCTCGTCACCTCCCTGGCCGAGGCCAGGGCCCAGGCCAAGGAGCTGGCGGCCGTGCTCGGCGTCAGACCGGTGCGCGAGGACTTCGCCGCGCTGCCGCCCGAACGTCTGCTGGCCGAGCAGCCGCCGCCGACGACGGGACAGCTCGGTTCGCTGGGCGAGTCGGTGGCGATCAAGCCCGTCGTCGACGGCCAGGTGGTGCCGGGGGTCCCGCTGGAGGCGATCGCCGCTGGCATCGGCGGCCACCTGCGGCTGCTGGCGGGCAACACCTCGCAGGAGGCCGATGTCTTCGTCAGGCGCATGGTCGAGGGCATCGACCAGGGCACCGCGCGTGAAGCGGCCGAGGCGCTCGGCTTCTCCTCCGACCCCGAACCGCCGCCCGCAGAGCTGGTGGCGAGGGCGGTCACCCACCGCCTGTTCATCAGGGAGACGCGCCTGCTCCTGCGGGCGCGCTCAGCGGCCATCGCGCCCACCTATGCCTACGAGTTCCGCTGGGAGTCGCCGCTCGAGAGCCCCGCGGGCGGCGGCAGGGTCGGCGCGGTGCACAACCTCGACCTGCCGTTCGTCTTCGACGTGCTCGACGCCCCAGGCGTGGCGCGCACCGCGGGACACCACGCGCCCCAGGCGCTGGCGCACGAGATGCACGGAGCGTGGGTGCGCTTCGTCAGGGACGGCGATCCTGGCTGGCCCGCGGGGGTGAAGCGGATCCTCAGGTAGGGGCCTCCCCGCAGAAGGGGTGGTGCGGGGCGGCGGCCGGTCGCAGACTGTGAGCATGCAGTCCTATTCCAGCGCCATCGCGGACGTCGCGCTGCTCGGCGAGACGATCGGGGAGAACTTCGAGCGCGCGGTCCTGCGCTTCGGAGATCGGGAGGCGCTGGTCGAGGTGGCGACGGGCCGCCGGTGGACCTACGCCCAGCTGAACGACGAGGTGGACCGCCTGGCGCGCGCCCTGACCGCCAGAGGCATCGCCAAAGGCGACAGGGTGGGCATCTGGGCCCCCAACTGCGCCGAGTGGGTCTTCGTGCAGTACGCCACCGCCAAGATCGGCGCGATCCTCGTCAACGTCAACCCCGCCTATCGCGGCCACGAGCTGGAGTACGTGGTCAGGCAGTCGGGCATGAGCCTGCTGATCAGCGCCGTGGCCCACAAGGGCGGCGACTACCGCGCGATGGTCGAGGAGATCGGCTTCGGCGAGGTCGTCTACCTCGGGCAGGACAGCTGGCAGGCGCTGCTGGCCGAGCAGGCCCCGCTGAAGGAGGTCGCGCTCTCCTTCGACGACCCGATCAACATCCAGTACACCTCGGGCACGACGGGCTTCCCCAAGGGCGCGACCCTGTCGCACCACAACATCCTGAACAACGGCTTCTTCGTCGGCGAGCTGATCCACTACACCGAGCACGACCGCGTCTGCCTGCCGGTGCCGTTCTACCACTGCTTCGGCATGGTGATGGGCAACCTCGGCGCCACCTCGCACGGCGCGTGCATCGTCATCCCCTCGGCGGGCTTCGACCCCGAGGCGGCCCTGCGCGCGGTCGAGCAGGAGCGCTGCACCAGCCTGTACGGCGTGCCGACGATGTTCATCGCCGAGCTGGCCCTGCTGGAGAACCCGGCCACCGGCTACGACCTGTCCAGCCTGCGCACCGGCATCATGGCGGGCTCGCCCTGCCCCGTCGAGGTCATGAAGCGCGTCGTCGGCGAGATGAACATGCCCGAGGTCGCCATCTGCTACGGCATGACGGAGACCTCGCCCGTCTCCACGATGACCAGGACCGACGACAGCCTGGAGCGTCGCACCGAGACGGTCGGCCGCGTGATGCCGCACGTCGAGGTCAAGATCGTGCACCCGGAGACAGGCCTGACCGTCCCGCGCGGCGAGCCGGGCGAGCTGTGCACGCGCGGCTACTCGGTGATGCTCGGCTACTGGGAGGAGCCTGGCAAGACCGCCGAGGCGATCGACAGGGCCCGCTGGATGCACACCGGCGACCTGGCGGCCATGGACGACGACGGGTACGTCAACGTGGTCGGCCGGATCAAGGACATGGTGATCAGGGGAGGCGAGAACATCTACCCCAGGGAGATCGAGGAGTACCTCTACCGCCACCCCGACATCGCCGACGTGCAGGTCATCGGCGTGCCCGACGACAAGTACGGCGAGGAGCTCATGGCCTGGATCGTCGTGCGCGAAGGGGCCGAGCCGCCCACCGCCGAGGCGATCAGGGAGTTCTGCGCGGGGGAGATCGCCCACTACAAGATCCCGCGCTACGTCCACGTCGTCGAGGCGTTCCCGATGACCGTGACCGGCAAGATCAGGAAGGTGGAGATGCGCGAGCGCTCGATCGGCCTGCTCGGGCGGGGCTGAGGCGCGCCGTCCTGGCGCTCGCGTCAGGTCCTGTCGGTGCTGGTCTCCTTGATGAAGCGGCGCAGCTCCGCGCACAGGCCACCGGGGTTGTCGAGCGGAATGAGCGTCCGCGAGTCCGGGATCTCCACGTACTCGCCCCTCGGCAGCAGGGCGGCCAGCCGCCGCCCCGTCTGCGGCGGCATCATGCGGTCCTCGGCTCCCCACGCGACCAGCGCGGGCCCGCGGAAGCCCCGTAGCCGCTCGGCCGCCTTCAGATAGGTGTCCTTGTCGACACTCCTGCAGAACTTCGCGAAGTCCCTGCGCACCTCGGCGTCGGTGAGCAGGGGGCCGTACCACCGGCGCACCAGTTCGTAGGGGATGGGGCGCTTGGCCATCCCGCCGAGCGAGGTCCGCATCCGTACGAGGAACGGGACCCTGAAGGACTGCAGCAGGAGGAAGAGCCCGCCGGGGACCCTGCTCGCCGCGTGCAGGGTCCTGCCCTGGACACCGGGCGGATAGTTCTCCAGCGCCTCGCACGAGGTGAGCACCAGCCTGCCGATGCGCGCGTCGCGCACACCCACGAGCAGCTGGGCCGTGCCGGCGTCGTTCTGGACGAGAGTGACGTCACGCAGGTCCAGCCGCTCCATGAACTCGGCGAGGACGTCGGCGACCCCCTGCGCCGACAGGTCGGCCTCCGGCCGCATCGGCCGGCGATGGCTCCCGATCGGCAGGACGGGGACGACGACCCTGTAGTCGGCGCGCAGGTCCTCCACCACCGCCTGCCACACCGACTCGTCGAAGGCGAGGCCCGGCACGAGCACCACGGTCTCGCCCGGGCCGCCGGTGTCGGTGTAGTCGATGCGGCCGGCGGACAGGTCGATGTCAGGCATGGCTCCACCCTCTAGATAGATCGATCTAGTGAGAGACTATCCGTCATGAGAACGACAGGCGATACCAGGGCCCGCATCCTGACGGCGGCGACCGAGCTATTCAGGCGTCAGGGATACGCCGCCACCGGCATGAAGCAGATCGTCGCGGAAGCCGGGGCCCCCTACGGCTCGGCCTACCACTTCTTCCCAGGCGGCAAGGCGCAGCTCGGCGAGGAGGTGATCAGGACCTCCGGCGCGGCCTACCTGGGCCTCATCGCCCAGCTCTTCCCCGAGCCAGGCCCGCGTGCCGACCCCGCCCTCGCCACCGCCGAGGCCTTCGCCGCCGCCGCCGTGACCCTGCGGGAACTCGACTACGCCGACCCCTGCCCGGTCGCCACCATCGCCCTGGAGGTGGCCAGCACCAACCAGACGCTGCGCGGGGCCGCCGCGGAGGTCTTCGACAGCTGGATCGACGGCCTGGCCGCCTACTACTCGGCCTGCGGCATCGCGGGGCCCGCCGCCCGCGACATCGCCACGTCCGTCATCGGCCTGCTGGAAGGCGCCTTCATGCTCGGCAGGACGGCGCGCTCCACCCAGCCCGTGCTGACGGCGGCCACGGCCGCGGCCGCCGTCGTCCGCGCGACGCGGGCGCCGTCCACCGAGGCGTGACGAGCTTCCCTGCGTCCTGTGGGGTTGTTGGCAAAGCCGGCCGTCGTCGAGCCGTACAGGGCGGCACTGACCACGCTGCGGGACTCCGCGCCTCCCATCCCCGCCGCCACAGGGCGCTCGCCCAGGACTTCGGCGAGGGCTGGCGTCGGGGAGCACTCGACAGGTTCTCGGCATCCCCGGCGAGTCCCGGGCCGCCCGACCGCCCTCCGGGCGTCCCAGGTGGGCCGCCCGCTTGTCTGAATGCACCCCTGTAGCCGAGGGCGGCGGCGGGCCATTCTGAACGCATGCGACTGCCGAACCTCCGCCGCGCATCCCGACCTCATCGGTCAACTCGCCGGCGACAGCAGCGAGCTGGGGTGCCGTTCAGTTGCTCCTCAAGCCCCGTTGCCGACGGCGTCGCTGGGTGAGTACCCATCAGACTGGACGGCTCTCGCCCGTTGCGGGGCGGGAGCCGAATTGTGCGCGTGATCAGGAGGCGGGCGGTGGCGCGCTTCCTTCGTAGAACGGGTTCTCGGGCAGACGCTCGGGTGTGACGAGCAACCGGATCACGCCGGCCTTCACCTGCCACGCGTTCCAGACGATCCAGCCGGGTCCGACCCGGTCCGCAGGTAGCGGCTGGAAGGACGACATATTCCCCGTTTTCTTATCCGTTCGAATGAGACTGAACACCGCGGTCAGGTTACGCTTACGCGCCTCAGCCAGGATGTCGTCCACGGGGCGGCCGTTTCGCAGCCGGACCCCGTCGAACATCTCGCCTGGCGCCATGGCCGAGTCGAAGTTCGCGTATTCCTCTCCCGGCTTCGCCTGGCGTCCCAGTCTGACGTCCACGTTGCCGGTGAAACCGGCGGGGATCCGCATCACCATGAGGCAGTGGCTGTCCTGTCCTGGCCGGCATCCTCTGGGTGTCGTCTCCATTGTGAGGGGGACACCGTTGATCCGGGGGCCGGAGGGGTCTGGCTTAGCTTCCGGGTCGGGGCGAGAGCTACCCTTGCCCGCGATGATCATGCCGAGGATCTTCCCCACGCTGCCTGGCGAGACGGGTACTGGACGTAGATTGACGTTCAAGCCGACCGCGTGGAATGCCTGGGTGTACTTGTCGTGGTCGGCGAACGGGTCCTTGATGCGGGCGACGTATTGGCTACCTTCCCGGAGAATCTCCATCGCGGAGTTGGCGTAGGAGACCGCCACGCCACGTCCGTCCTCCAGCAGACTCGGACCCACCACGATGCCTGTTGCGAGCACGGCCGCAGCGGTCAGACCCAATACAAGACGGCGAGGACCGCGCACAACGTGTCGGCGGGGACGCCCCAGCCCTTCGGCGGCGATACCGGGTTCTTGGGCGGCGATCGAGGCTAGCAACGCCCGTGCCCCCGTCCCGGACGCGTGGCTGTCCGGCTGTCCGGGCTCGACCCGGGCCAGGGGCCTCAGCAGTTCGTTGATCTCATCGACGTTCCTCATAGCGACCTCCCCGCCGGAATCATCCGGCTTTTTGATGTGAACGGGACACCGGCTTCGTCAAGTGCGCGCGAGAAGCGCTTGCGGGCGCGATACAGCCTGATGCGCACGGCGTTGCGGGACAGTCCCAGCATCGTGGCGATCTCCTCGCGCCCCAGGCCCTCCCAGGCGACCAGCGAAAGAAGTTCACGGTCGTCGTCGGCCAGGCTCCGGAACACTGTGCTGATCACGCTCAGTTCAAGGCCGCTGTCAGGGGAATTCCCGTAAAGATCGGCCATCTCCGCGTCCAGTGCCACGCTGTGCAGCCGCTGTCGGACCGTGCTCCGGCGATGGTCGGCCAGCACCTTGCGCGCCACGCCATATAGCCAGAGCCTGGCCTCCTGCCCTGGTGGCAGCTCGGTCACCCGGCGCCAGGCGATGGTGAAGGTCTCCGCCACGACATCGGCCGCGTCCTGTGGGGAGTCACAGCGGCGCGCGGCGTAGGCTGCGATCTGGTCGTATGTCTCCCTGTAGAGGGCCTCGAACCTGGCCACCCCGTCGTCATCCACGGGCGATTCCCATGGCTGATCTCCTTCGTCGGTACGAAACGCGGACATCCCCCTACATGGCGAAAGGCGCCCCATCATTTCGCGTGACTCTGAGGAATCTTCAGCGCTTCTGCTCGACCACCGCGGCGGCCGGCTCAGCGCGCGCCGCCGACAACACCTGGCCGCCATCGCCGATGAGGCGGGCATCGGAATGCGGACCCCGGACGGCCTGGCCACCGCCCACGCCCACGGCCGTACCGGAGGCCGGCCCCCGGCCTTGGACGCCGCCAAGCCCGCCGCCGCCCGCGCCCGCCAGGAGCGCGGCGAGTCCATCACCGCCATCGCCAAGCACCTCGGTGTCGGCCGCTTCACCCTGTACCGAGTCCTGGAGGAGCAGGACCGGCCCGCCGCGGCGACGACGAAGCAGCCCGCGCCCGCGCCCATGCCCTCGAAGGCCGAGGACGAAGCGTGCGACGCCGCCACCTACGCCGCGCGGATGACGTCGGCGGCCTGAGCGACGTCGTCGGGCTCGCCGATCAGGCGGACGGACACGGGCATGCCCATTGCGGGCACCCCTGGCTCCAGCAGGTCAGGCAGCCGGGCACGTCGGTTATGAGTCCTGGCTGGAACGCGATCACTTGATGCGGCTGGACTTTGACCCCCGGTTGTCGGGATCTCCTCACGCCCGTTCTGGCTGTCGTGGTCGACCGCGGATGTCCGAATCTCTACCAGATCAGGCGCCGCCGAGGTCGGCGAGGCCGATCTCAGCGGCGGGCAGCTGCTGAATGTCCGGGCGGGCACGCAGACCGTCGAGCATGAGGGCCAGGTAGCGGTCCACGCTGCGCTGGGTGAGCTCGGTACGCAGGCCGGGCATCGGCCGCAGCAGCAGGGCCATCATCAGTGTCACGTCGCCGGCGTCCACGTCGTGGCGCAGGTCGCCGTCGGCCTGGGCACGGCGGACGAGCCGGTCGAGGATCTTCAGCAGGGTCCGGCGCAGCCGCCGTTCCTCGGGGTCGGCGTGGAGCTCTTCCCAGGTGCTGGTGAACCAGATCGACAACCAGGTGGCCAGCCGCAGTTCGGCGGCAGCCCGACGGATGAAGCGCGACAACGCCCCCCAGGCGTCTGGCTCCTCGTCCTCCGCGTCGCGCGCGATGGCCACCACGCGGTGGAAGCCATCCAGGGCGACCCCGCGCACCAGCGCTTCGCGGTCGGGAAAGCGGCGATAGAGGGTGGCGGTTCCGACGCCGGCGCGGCGTGCCACCTCCTCCATCGGCACCTCGGCGCCGCGTTCAGCGATGAGCGCACGGGCGGCCTCGATGATCTGCTCGCGGTTGAGCCTGGCGTCGGCCCGGAGCTGGCGCCCGGGACTCTCGTTACTCACTCCAGCAGTATACGGATGGACTGCCCTCATATAGCCTAGATAAGTGGAGGATCTTCTTTCACTTAGGAGGTTGATATGACTGCAGAGATGACCATCGCCCCGATACTCCACAGGATCGGGCACCGCGGGCGCGTGGCCGCCGACCTGGAGACGCTGTTCACCCTGCACCGTGCCTGGAGGGAGGCCGTGCCATACGAGAACCTCGACATCCAGCTCGGCAGGCCGATCAGCCTCGACCCGGACGCGCTGTTCGACAAGCTCGTGCGGCGGCGCCGCGGCGGCTACTGCTACGAGCAGAACGCCGGCCTGGCCATGCTGCTGCGCCTAGCCGGCTTCCAGGTGACGATGGTGGAGGCTGGCGTCATGCGCGCAGCCCGGGGCGAGGCGATGTGGGGTAACCACAACGCGCTGCTGGTCGACCTCGACGGCCGTCGTTGGCTGGCCGACGCGGGCATCGGGGACGGCTTCGTCGAGCCGCTGCTTCTGCATGAGGGGCCGCAGACCCAGGGAAACCTGACCTACCGGCTGGAGCGGCTCGATCCGGACACCTGGCGCTTCCATCACTACCCCAGCGGGACAATCACCTCCTACGACTTTCGGCTGCAGCCGCGCGGGATCGCCGACTTCGCCGCCCGCTCCCGGGAACTGTCTACCTCAGCCGAATCGACGTATGTCACCACGCTCATGGCCGCCCGGCCGACCGCTGGACACACCTTGGTACTGCTGTCACGCACACTGCGCCAGCTCGGCGCCGACGGCAGGACGTCCCGGGCGATTGGCGACGCGGACGAGTTCGCCAGAACGCTCTCCACACAATTCCTGGTACCGCTTGACGACCTCGGGCAGAGCGGCGTCGCCCGGCTCTGGGAGAAGACCGGCACCCAGGACGACCTATGGCGCGCACGCGTCAGCGACACCACTTAAAGCCTGTCGGTTGAGATCAACCGACAGGCTCTTTCGCTTCGTCGTAGCTGAGGCAAGCGCGGCCTGGGTGCGGGCAGATGTCCGCGGCCGCGGGACGCCGGACCAGGAGCGGCACCCGCTGCAGGCGCCCACTCAGCAGTCGTAGTCGGCGAAAAAGATGATCGAAAAAGCCGGTCCCGATGCAGCCCGCGATCAGGATCAGCGGTAACAGCCATCACGGCTTCCGCGTGCTGACCGCAGGCTACGGCATCCTGTCGCAGCTGGCCGCCACAGGCCGCTTCCGCGCCGAGGCCGAACGCTGGATCCCCGGCTTCGCCCCCGACCCTGCCTGAAGCCGGTCGCCGGCCACGTCCTAGCATGTCGGGATGCTCGAACTCCTCGGCCTGCTCGCGGTGGGTGTCGTGGCCGGGGTGGTCAGCACCGTCGTCAGCCTGGCCTCGATCATCTCCTACCCCGCGCTGCTGGCCTTCGGCCTGTCACCGCTGGCCGCCAACGTCACCAACACCGTCTCTCTGGTGTTCACCGGCATCGGGGCGGCGGCGGGGTCGAGGCCGGAGCTGAAGGGGCAGGGCGGCACGGTGCTGCGCCTGGGCTGGATCAGCGCGCTGGGCGGCGCGACGGGTGCGCTCCTGCTGCTGATCACCCCGTCGAGGACGTTCGAGCTCATCGCGCCCTTCCTGATCGCGATCGCGTCGCTGCTGCTGATCCGCCCGCCGGGGGTCAGGCCGGGAGGCAACCACAGCGTGCTGGCCAGGGTGGCGCTGTTCGCGGTGGCGATCTACGTCGGCTACTTCGGCGCGGCGGGCGGGATCCTCATGCTCGCCGTGCTCACCGCCGTCCTCGACCAGGCGCCCGCCAGGGTGAACGCGGTCAAGAACGTCATCTCGGGCCTGGCCAACTTCGTCGCGGCGGCCGGGTTCGCGCTCTTCGGCCCGGTGGTGTGGTGGGCCGTCGCGCCGCTGGCCGCGGGGTTCCTCATCGGCGGGTGGCTCGGGCCGTCGATCGCCCGCCGCCTGCCCGGCCGCTCGCTGCGTTACCTGGCGGCGGCGTGCGGGCTGGCCGTGGCGGTCAAGCTGGGTGTCGACGCTCTCACCTGACCGGCCTCTGACAGGCCGAGGCCGGTACGGCAGGCGCGCCCGCCGTACCGGCCCTGGGGGTTACTTCGTGTGCCTCAGCAGCTCGTGCACCGCCTTGATCTTGGCGACCGAGGCGGGCTCACCTCCCGCTGCCTTGGCCGTAGCCGCCGCCGTGCCGTTCGGCGAGGTGGCGGGCTTGCCCACGGTGAACAGCCACGTGTCGAAGACCGCGTCCAGCTGCTTGCCGGAGATCCGCTCGGCCAGCGCGATGAACTCGGACGTCTCGGCGTTGCCGTGCCGCTTGACGGTCGGCCAGGTCTTGACGATGTTCCAGAACGCCGCGTCGCCCACCTCGACCCTCAGCGCCTGCAGCGCCATCGCGCCCCTGTAGTAGGTGGCGTTGTGGAACAGGTCGGCCGCGCCCGGGTCGCCCGGCTTGACCTGCCAGAACTCGTCCTCAGCCGGCCACAGGCCGTAGAAGTAGTCGGCGACCTCCGCCGCCGTGCCCTCGCCCAGCTTCTCCGACCACATCCACTCGGCGTAGGTCGCGAAGCCCTCGTTGAGCCAGATGTGCTTCCAGTCCTTGACCGCGACACTGTCGCCGAACCACTGGTGGGCGTTCTCGTGCACGACCACGTAGGTGTCGGGGCCCGCCCTGAAGAAGCGGGGGTCGTAGACCGGCTGCGTCTGGGTCTCCAGCGCGAAGCCTGGCAGTGCGCTGGTGACCGAGCCGCCCATCGAGCGGAACGGATAGCGGCCGAAGCTGCCCGCCAGCCACTCGACGATCTGCGGCGTCTGCTCGATCGACTCCTTGGCCGCCGCCTCGTACTGGCCGAGGTCCTTGCTGTAGGCGGTCACCACGGGCAGGCCGTTGGACTGTCCCATGCGCACCTCCAGCTGGCCGATGAAGAGCGTGGCCAGGTAGGTGGCCATCGGCTTGTCCATCACCCAGGTCGAGGTGGTCTTCTCGCCCGAGGTGCGCTCCTTGACCTTGATGCCGTTGGTGATGGCCTGGGTGCCCTTCGGCACGCTGACCGTGATGTCGTAGGTGGCCTTGTCGAGCGGGTGGTCGTTGCTCGGGAACCACCACCACGCCACCTGCGGCTGGCCCAGGGCGAGCGCGCCGTCGGCGGTGGCGATCCAGGGCTGGAAGCCGCCCGTCTCGTCGGGAACCGGCACCTTGGACGGCGTGTCGGCGTAGCTCACCTCGACGAGGAACGGCTTGCCCCTGGTCAGCGCGCGGGCCGGGGTGATCTCCAGCTCGTGCAGCCCGGTCCTGGCGAACGTGGCGGGCCTGCCGTCGACCTTCACGCTGTCGACCTTGAGCAGGAAGTCGAGGTTGAAGCGGGTCAGGTGCTGGGTCGCCGTCGCCAGGATCCTCGCCCTGCCACGCAACAGGTCGGCCCCCGGCTGGTAGTCGAGGTTCAGGCTGTAGTGCTTGGCGTCGTAGCCGCCGTTGCCGTGGTTGGGGAAGTAGGAGTCTCCGATGCCCGGCGCCCCCGGGCCCCTGTCGGTAGCGGCCGCGGGGGTCGCCAGGACGAGCCCGGCCGCCGCGGTCATGGCGATAAGGGTGCGTGCTCGGATTAATCGCATCATCGCAAGGTAACCGAGGGTCGCCGCGTCGTCTACGAGTTTCGGCTGACCCCGGAGAAGCGCCTGGCGACCTCCCGCCACACGGGTGTGGCGGAGGGCTCGTCGAGCAGCGCCCGCCTGTGCAGCTCGGCCAGGTCGAAGCCGCGGTCGTCCCACTCCAGGATCCGCTCGGGCCACACCTCGGGATGGAACTGCACGCCCCATGCCGCCGCGCCGACCCTGAAGGCCTGGTAGGGGCAGGCCTCGGTCTCGGCGAGCCAGACCGCGTCCGGCGGCAGCTCCACGACCGCGTCCTTGTGGTGCTCGATCGCTGTGACGACCTTCGGCAGGCCGTGGAAGAGCGCGTCCTCGGCCGCCTCGGGGCGCAGGGTGATCGCCGTGCTGCCGTTCTCCGGCTCGCCCGCGTCGCCCTTCACCAGCCCGCCCGCCACCTCGGCGAGCATCTGCCCGCCCAGGCACACCCCCAGGTACGGCCGGCCCTCGTCGAGCGCCTCCCGCACCAGCGCCCTGGTCGCGGCCAGCCACGGCGCCCTGCCGTCCTCGGAGGGCAGGTAGCCGCCGCCCAGCACGACCAGTGCGCGTTCACCCAGCTCCTCGGGTACGGCGGCGCCCTCGAAGGCCCGCACGACCTCCAGCTCCAGGCCGTCGTCCGTCAGCCATTCGCCGAGCCTGCGAGGGCCACCGCTGGCGGCGTTCTGCACGACCAGGACATCACGCATCGGAGGCCTCCCGCAGCCAGTCGATGATCTGCTCGTCCACGTCCTCGGGGGAGTGGAGGGCGAAGACGTGCGCGCTCTCCACCCACGCGTTCCGGATCTTGTCGCGCACGGTCCAGCATTCTTCCGCATCACCACTCGAAGGCCGAGCAGGGGGGAGCGGCCGGGGGTGTCAGCGGCGCGGGGGCCACAGCGGGACGGGACGCGGACGGGCGGGCGCGCGTCAGCGGGGCATCGGGCGGATCCGGTCGTCTTCGCCGGGGCCGGCCGGCGGGGCGGAGGCGGGCTGGAAGGGGTCGAACGCCGGCGGGTACTGCTGCTGTTGCCGCTGCGGCGGGCCGTACGAGGGGTCCGGCGGCGCGGGCCTGGCCGCGCGCCACCTGGAGGGGAAGGCGGAGGCGGTCAGCAGCAGGATGCCGGCGATGAAGAGCACGCCGGTGGGGCCGAACATGTCGAAACCCCAGCGGAGTGGAGCGGGCAGCAGGTCGGCCAGGTCGCTGGGGTAGAGCATGGGGATCAGCAGCACCGCGCCCATGCCGGTGAAGCCGAGCCCGGTCACCAGCGAGGCGAGGGGCGACAGCCGCGAGCCGGCCAGGAAGCCCAGCGCGACGGCGCACGCCGCCAGCACGGCGGCCCCAAGCCACGAAGGCGAGAAGTCGGTCCTGAAGGCGTACGCGACCTGTCCGGAGCCGTACATCAGGCCGAGCATCAGCAAAGGGGTCAGGAGCAGTCCAGCGACCACTCCGAGGATATGGCGGGCAGCTTTGGACATAGGGGGCAGTCTAAAGCGTCAGCGGCTGGACTCTCTGACCACGAGCTCGGGTTGGAACATGATCTGCTGGTGGGCGTGGGTGTCGGGATTGTCACACTCGTCGAGGAGCAGCTCGGTGGCGACCCTGCCGAGCTGGTAGGTCGGCTGGCGGACCGAGCTGAGCGACACGGTGGAGGCCGAGGCGAAGTCGATGTCGTCGTAGCCGATCAGCGAGACCTGTTCGGGCACCCGTACGCCCGCCTGCAGCAGCCCGCGCAGCAGGCCGAGCGCCAGCAGGTCGTTGGCGCAGAACACCGCGTCGGGCAGGTCGGCGAGCAGCAACTCGGCGGCCTGCTGCCCGGCCTTGGCGGTCATCGCGGTCATCTCCAGCACACGCAGCCGCCCTGGATCGAGCCCCGCCGCCGCGAGCGCCCGCTCGGCGCCGACTCTTCGCTCCCTGCACTGGCGCATGGTCGCGGGCCCCGCCACGTAGGCCAGCCGCTCGGCGCCGCCCTCCAGCAGGTGGGCGGCGGCCATGGTGCCGCCCGTCACGTCGTTGACAGAGACCGCGCACTGGTCGGCGCGATCGGCGGGGTGGTCGACGAGCACGACGGCGATGCCGCGCGCCCTCAGCCGCTCCAGGCGGTGCGGATCGTCGTCGGAGGGGGTGATGAGCACGCCGCGCACCCGCTGCTCGGCGAAGACGAGCAGGTTGCGCTCCTCCTTGGACCTGCTGCCCGCCGAGTTGCCGAGGATCACCGCGTAGCCGCGGTCACTGGCGAGATCCTCCACGCCCGCGGCGACGTCGGTGAAGAACGGGTTGCCGATGTCGATCACCGACAGGCCGATCGTGCGGCTGTGGCCGGCGCGCAGCGTGGAGGCCGATCCGTGGCGGACGAAGCCCAGCTCGCGGATGACCTGCTCGACCCTTGTGCGCGTGGCGCCCGCGACCTTCTCTGGCCTGTTGAGCACGTTCGACACCGTGCCGGGTGAGACGCCCGCCCTTGCGGCGACCTCCTTGATGCTGACCGTTTCAGACAAGCCCGCCCCCGGGGTGGTAGGTGCGCAGCGGCTGGCTGCGCCGTACGAACTCGCGCAGGTCGCCCGCCAGCCCCCTGGCGCGGGCCTGGACCAGCACGTTGCCCAGAGCCGCCGCCTCGACAGGGCCCGCGACCACGGGCAGGCCCGTGGCGTCGGCCGTCAGCTGGCACAGCAGCGCGTTGCGCGCGCCGCCTCCGACCAGGTGCACGACGTCGATCTCCCGTCCGCTCAGCCGCGCGGCGTCGCTGATTGCTCGCTGGTAGGCGAGGGCGAGGCTTTCCAGGATGCATCGTACGGCCTGCGGCTTGTCGGCAGGGGCGGGCTGACCTGTGCGCTCGCAGTAGGCGGTGATCCGCGAGGGCATGTCGCCAGGCGGCAGGAAGGCGGGATCGTCGGGGTCGATGGTCATCTGTCCAGGCTTGGCGTGGGCGGCGGCCTGGAGCAGGCCCTCGAGGTCACTCTCGCCCCACGCGCGCAGGCACTCCTGCAGGATCCACAGGCCCATGACGTTGCGCAGGTAGCGGATCGTGCCGTCGATGCCCGCCTCGTTGGTGAAGTTGGCCGCCCTGCTCTCCTCGCTCAGCACGGGGGAGTCGAGCTCGACGCCCACCAGCGACCAGGTGCCGCACGAGATGTAGGCGAAGTCGGGGGTGCGGGCGGGCACGGCCGCCACGGCTGAGGCGGTGTCGTGCGAGGCGACACGGGTGACGACGGTGTCGAAGCCGAGCTCGGCCGTCACGGGACCGACGACGCTCCCGGGCTCGGAGATCTCGGGGAAGATGCGCGCAGGCAGCCCGAGACGGTCGATGAGGGGCAGCGCCCAGTCCCTCCGCGCGACGTCGAACAGGCCCGTCGTGGAGGCGTTCGTCAGCTCCGCGCCCCTGACGCCCGTCAGCCAGTAGGCGAACAGGTCGGGGATCATGAGCAGCGTCTCCGCCCGGTCGAGACGGTCCTCCAGCAGCTGGTAGAGGGTGTTGAACGGCAGGAACTGCAGGCCGTTCACCTCGTAGCGGTCGGCGTCGAGGCGCTCGGTGTACCCCGAGGTGCGGGCGTCCCTGTAGTGGACGGGGTTGCCGATCAGCCTGCCGTCGCCGTCCAGCAGGCCGTAGTCGACGGCCCACGAGTCGATGCCGATCGACTCGACGGGCCCGGCCTGCCGCAGGCCGTCCAGCATCTGGGAGTAGAGGCCGAGGACGTCCCAGTGCAGGGTGCCTGCCACGCTGACGGGACGGTTGGGGAAGCGGTGCGCCTCGACGAGCTCCACCCGTCCCCCGGAGATCTCGGCCCGCATCACCCGTCCGCTGGAGGCGCCCAGATCGACAGCTGTGAATCGCATCCCCCGATTAAAACGTACAAACCTCGCTGGCGAAACCTGGCATTGACGTTGCGCTGAGACCCGCCTAGATTCCATTAAAACGTTTTGGTAGATTCCTTGGAGGTTCCGTGCAGCGCGTGTGTTTCCTTCTCAAGGTCAAGCCGGATCGTCTGGAGGAGTACCGCGAACGTCACAGGAACGTGTGGCCGGAGATGCTCGAGGCGCTCAGCAGGACGGGATGGCGCAACTACTCGCTCTTCCTGCGCGACGACGGCCTGCTGGTCGGCTACCTGGAGACCGACGACTACGAGGCCGCGCGCTCGGCCATGGCCGAGACCGACGTCGACGCGCGCTGGCAGGCCGAGATGGCGCCCTTCTTCGAGGGGGACGACCGAGGGTTCCTCCTGCTGGACGAAGTCTTCCACCTGGATTGAGATCGGGGACTACAAGTGATCAAGGATTTGCTCCGGGGGCAGCGCATCGAGACGCCGTCGTGGGCCTACGGCAACTCGGGCACCAGGTTCAAGGTGTTCGCCCAGCAGGGGGTGCCGCGCGACCCCTACGAGAAACTGGCCGACGCCGCGCAGGTCCACGCCTTCACGGGGATCGCGCCCACCGTGGCGCTGCACATCCCGTGGGACAGGGTGGACGACTACGCGGCGCTGGCCCGGCACGCGCGCGACCTCGGCGTGGCCGTCGGGGCCATCAACTCCAACGTGTTCCAGGACGACGACTACAAGCTGGGCAGCGTCACCCACCCCGACCCCGTCGTGCGCCGCAAGGCACTCGGCCACCTGCTCGAATGCGTCGACATCATGGACGCCACCGGCTCCGACACGCTCAAGCTCTGGTTCTCCGACGGCACCAACTACCCGGGCCAGGACGACATCAGGGCGCGCCAGGACCGGCTCGCCGAGGCGCTCGCCGCCGTCTACGAGCGGCTCGGGGACGACCAGCGCTTCCTGCTGGAGTACAAGCTGTTCGAGCCCGCCTTCTACGTCACCGACGTGCCCGACTGGGGCACCGCCTACGCCCACTGCCTCAAGCTGGGCGACAAGGCGCAGGTCGTGGTCGACACCGGGCACCACGCGCCCGGCACCAACATCGAGTTCATCGTCGCGTTCCTGCTGCGCGAGGGGAAGCTCGGCGGCTTCGACTTCAACTCCCGCTTCTACGCCGACGACGACCTCATGGTCGGCGCGGCCGACCCCTTCCAGCTGTTCCGGATCATGTTCGAGGTCATCGGCGGCGGCGGGTACGGCCCGCACGTCGCCTTCATGCTCGACCAGTGCCACAACATCGAGCCCAAGATCCCCGGCCAGATCCGCTCGGTGATGAACGTCCAGGAGGCGACCGCCAAGGCCCTCCTGGTGGACCGCGAGGCGCTCGCCGCCGCGCAGCGGGCAGGTGACGTGCTCGGCGCCAACGCCGTGCTGATGGACGCCTACAACACCGACGTCAGGCCGCTGCTCGGTGAGCTGCGTGAGGAGATGGGGCTCGACCCCGACCCCATGGCCGCCTACGCCAGGTCCGGCTACTTCGAGAAGATCGCGGCCGAGCGGGTCGGCGGCGCCCAGGCGGGCTGGGGCGCCTGACCGCGCCCGCCGTACGGACAGCACCTCGATCACGCAATCCAAGGGAGAGATTCTGATGACGGTTACCGAGCTGCTCGACCGGGCCCACGCCCTCGGCTCGGATCCGCGCAACACCAACTTCGCGGGCGGCAACGCCTCCGCCAAGGGGGTGGAGCGCGACCCCGTGACAGGCGGCGACGTCGAGCTCATGTGGGTGAAGGGCTCGGGCGGCGACCTGGGCACGCTCAGCGCCGAAGGGCTGGCGGTCCTGCGCCTCGACCGGCTGCGCGCCATGGTCGACGGCTACCCGGGCGTCGAGCGCGAGGACGAGATGGTCGCCGCGTTCGACTTCTGCCTGCACGGCAAGGGCGGCGCGGCGCCGTCCATCGACACCGCCATGCACGGACTCGTCGACGCCGCCCACGTCGACCACCTGCACCCCGACTCCGGCATCGCGATCGCCACCGCGCAGGACGGGCCCGAGCTGACCGCGCGGATCTTCGGCGACAGGGTGCTGTGGGTGCCGTGGCGGCGTCCCGGCTTCCAGCTCGGCCTCGACATCGCCGCGCTGCAGGCGGCCAACCCCCAGGCGATCGGGTGCGTCCTCGGCGGGCACGGGATCACCGCGTGGGGCGAGACGAGCCAGGAGTGCCAGGCCAACTCCCTGGAGATCATCCGTACGGCCGCGCGGTACATCGAGGAGCACGGCAGGCCCGAGCCCTTCGGCCCGGTCATCCACGAGCCGCTCGACGAGGCGGCCCGCAGGGAGCGCGCGGCGGCGCTGTTCCCGCTGGTCAGGGGGCTGTGCTCGACCGACTCCCGCCAGGTCGGCCACTACACCGACAGCCCCGAGGTCCTCGACTTCCTCTCGAGGGCCGAGCACCCGCGCCTGGCCGCCCTCGGCACCTCCTGCCCCGACCACTTCCTGCGGACCAAGGTCGCCCCCCTGGTCGTGGACCTGCCGCCCGAGGCGTCGCTGGAGGAGGTCACGGAGCGGCTGCGCGTCCTGCACACCGCCTACCGTGAGGAGTACGCCGCCTACTACGAGCGGCACGCCGTGGACACCTCACCGGCGATGCGCGGCGCCGACCCCGCCATCGTGCTCGTGCCCGGCGTGGGCATGTTCTCCTTCGGCAAGGACAAGCAGACCGCTCGCGTCGCGGGGGAGTTCTACGTCAACGCCATCAACGTGATGCGCGGCGCCGAGGCCGTCTCCGTCTACGCCCCGATCCCCGAGTCGGAGAAGTTCCGCATCGAGTACTGGGAGCTGGAGGAGGCCAAGCTCCGCCGCCTCCCCAAGCCCAAGCCGCTGGCCGGGCGCGTGGCCCTGGTCACCGGTGGCGGGTCGGGCATCGGCGCGGCCACGGCCCGCCGCCTCGCCGCCGAGGGCGCCTGCGTCGTCGTCGCCGACCGTGATCTCGGCTCCGCCGAGAAGGTCGCCGCCGAGCTCGGCGCCCGCGCCCACCGGCCCTCCGACGTCGCCGTCGCCGCGGCCGTCGACGTCACCTCCGAGGAGCAGGTCGTCGAGGCCGTACGGCAGGCCGTCCTGGCCTTCGGCGGCCTCGACCTGGTCGTCAACAACGCCGGCCTGTCCCTGTCGCGGGCGCTGCTGGAGACCACGCTCGACGACTGGAACCTCCAGCACGACGTCATGGCCCGCGGCTCCTTCCTCGTCTCCCGCGAGGCGGCCAGGGTGCTGCTGCTGCAGGAGATGGGGGGCGACATCGTCTACATCTCCTCCAAGAACGCCGTCTTCGCCGGGCCCAACAACGTCGCCTACGGAGCCGCCAAGGCCGACCAGGCCCACCAGGTGCGGCTGCTGGCGGCCGAGCTCGGCGCGCACGGCGTCCGCGTCAACGGCGTCAACCCCGACGGGGTGGTGCGGGGCTCGGGCATCTTCGCGTCCGGGTGGGGCGCCAACAGGGCGGCGGTGTACGGGGTCGAGGAGGAGAAGCTCGGCGAGTTCTACGCCCAGCGGACGCTGCTGAAGCGCGAGGTGCTTCCCGAGCACATCGCCGCGGCGGTCTTCGCCCTGACCGGCGGCGACCTGTCGCTCACGACGGGACTCCACATCCCGGTGGACGCGGGCGTCGCCGCCGCCTTCCTACGCTGACCCCTTCAGGACCGGATTCGAAACTCGCGCGTCCGGTCCCACGGGTCGGGTCTCGGGCGTGCGGTCCCACGGGCCCGGTTCGACGGCCCTGGTTGCGCTGGTGCGGTCCCGCACGTCCGGTCCCGGGCGTGCGGGTCGCGGGCGATCGGCCTCGCGTGGCCGGGCTGCGCGTGCCGCCTGGGGCGGGCCGTCCTGAAGGGTCGGCCTCGCGTGGACTGCGCAGGGGCGACACGGGGTCTGCGGCGATCGTGGCGTGGTCGCGGGGGCGGCAGGCGAGGCCGCCTCTAGCATGGCCTTGTGAACGAGATCGATCTACGGCATCTACGACGTTGTGTGGAACTGGCGGCAGAGGCCGTCGAGGCGGGCGACGACCCGTTCGGCTCGGTCCTTGTCGCCGCCGACGGCACCGTCCTCGGAGAGGGACGCAACCACGAGACCACCTCCGGCGACCCGACCAGGCATCCCGAGATCGACCTGGCCAGGTGGGCGGCCACCCACCTGCCCGCCGAGGAGCGCGCGGCCACGACCCTCTACACCTCGGGCGAGCACTGCCCGATGTGCTCGGCCGCCCACGGATGGGCGGGCCTGGGCCGCATCGTCTACGCGACCTCCGCCGCCCAGCTCACCGCATGGCGGGCCGAGCTCGGCGCGCCCGCCTCGCCGGTCAGGCCGATTCCGATCCAGGAGGTCGTCCCCGGCATTCAGGTCGAGGGTCCCGTCCCCGAGCTCGAGAAAGACGTGCGCGCCCTCGTGCGCCGCTCCTTCCCCAAGTGATATGCCGGAAGGCATGGCAGAGAAAGAGCCCACGACCGAGCTCGACGCCCGGTTCAGCAGCGACAAGGCGACCCCGGTCAGCTGGTCCGACGCGCGCGGCCTGCTGGAGCGCGCGGAGATCTACTGGCTGTCGACCGTGCGCCCAGACGGGAGGCCGCACGTCACGCCGCTGATCGGCATCTGGCTGGACGGCGCGCTGCACTTCTGCACGGGCCCGGCCGAGCGCAAGGCCAGGAACCTGGAGACCAACACCCGCTGCGTCCTCACCACCGGCGGCAACTCCCTCACCGAGGGGACCGACGTGGTGGTCGAGGGCGAGGCGGTCCAGGTGCGCGACGAGCAGGCGCTGCGGCGGCTGGCCGCCGCCTACGAGGAGAAGTACGGCCCAAGCTGGCACTTCGACGTGGCTGACGGCGCCTTCGCGGGTGAGGGCGGCAGGGCGCTGGTCTTCGCGGTCGCGCCCCAGCAGGCCTTCGGATTCGCCAGGGAGGGCGAGTACGGCCAGACCCGCTGGCGGTTCTGACGGGGCGATCAGCGGGTGAGTTCGGGGAAGCCGGTCCGCCACGACGGGTGGGCGGGCCGCCAGCCGAGCGCGCGGGCCTTGGCGTTCGAGGCCCCGCGCTCCCACCCCTCTCGCCCCACCGTGAGCGGGGGAGCGGGGAGGTCCAGGGCGGCGGCCAGCGCGGGGACCCACTCCCAGGCCGCGGCGGGCTCGTCGTCCACCACGTTGACCACTCCGTCGGGCCAGTCGAGCGCCAGCAGCGCCGCCCGCGCCGCGTCCACGACGTGCACGAACGAGCTGACCGCGGCCCCCGCGGCCAGCCGTCCCTCGCGCAGCTCACCCTCGGCCCACCCGCCGGGGGAGTACCAGGTGCCCGGCCCGTAGAGCAGGCCGTAGCGGAGCACGACGTGCCGCTCCATCGAGGCGGCGGCCTCCTCCAGCGCCCTCGCGGGGCCGACCAGTCCCTCCCTTGAGGCGTCGAGCGGCTCGTCCTCCGTGGCGGGAGCGGCGCCGGGCCCGTACACCCACGAGATCGACTGCGCGACGATCTGTCCCGTGCCCGCCTTCACCGCCGCCTCGACCAGGTTGCGGGTGCCCTCGCGCCGGATGCGGGCGTTCTCGTCGAAGCGCCGCTCGCCCAGCGCGGTCAGCTGGTGGATCACCGCGTCGGGCCTGGCGTCGGCGAGCGCCCGGAAGGTGGCGTCGCGGTCGAAGACGTCCAGCCGTACGGCATCGGCGCCCGCCGCCCTGATCGCGGCCACCCCCGAGGCGGACCTGGAGGTGCCGACGACGGTGTGCCCCGCCGACAGGAGCAGGGGCAGCAACTGGCGGCCGATGGCGCCGGTCGCCCCGGCGAGCAGAACACGCATGCCCCGGAATATTAGGACACGGGAATGTCAGGGCCGCGGCCGGTAGAGGCCCGCGAGACGGTCCATCTCGCTGGCACCGAGGTGAACGGCCGCGGTGGTCGGGCCCTGCGGTCTAGTGAGGCCCCACCGCCGTCTCGGTCCCGCACGGGCCGCCGCCGGTCGAGGCGGCGATCCCCACGGGCTCGCCCGCCATGGTGAGCGTCGGGTACCAGGAGGAGATCCGCTCGGTGGAGCGTCCGACGTAATGGCAGATGAAGCTGCGCCTGAACCGGTCGGCCGTCGAGTTGGGCTCCGAGCCGTGCACCAGGCTGCCGTTGAAGAACAGCACGTCACCGGGGTTCATGTCGACGGGCGCGCGCTCCAGGCCGGGCGGCGGCGGGACGTACTCGCGGGTGAAGGAGACCTCGGTGTCGGCCTCCTCGGGGCAGAACAGGTCCATCAAGTGCGTGCCTGGCACCACCTCGAGCCCGCCGTTGGCCCTGTCGACCCTGTCGATCGCGATCCAGGCGGCGACACAGGTGCCAGGCTCGACCCGCAGGTAGAAGTTGTCCTGGTGCAACGCCTGCCCCCTCGCGCCCGGCGGCTTGAAGTAGAACATGCTCTGCGCTGCTATCGGCTCCTCGCCGAGCAGCTCGCGCAGGATGGCGGCGATCCTGGGGTCGAGCAGGTAGCGCAGGGCGACGTCGTTCACCTGGTGCGGGTGCATCACCCTGGGGAACTCGCGGAGGATGTCGTACGGCCCGCCGGGCTCCTGCGGCGTCGGCGTGAAGTGCCCGGGGATCGGGCCGCGCTCGTGCATCCGCATGAACTCGTCGCGCAGCTCGGCCACCTCCTCCGCGTCGAGCAGTCCGGGCACGACGACGTACCCCTGGTCGTGGAAGTCTGCGGTCCTCATGCCTCTCACGCTAGGCAGCGCGGCCGTGCGATGGTATGCCCGTGACGGTTGAGGACATGTCCGTTCCTGCTGCCGAGCTGGTGATCGTCGGCCACTTCGACCAGCACTCCGGATACGCGACGCGCCGTACCGGCGGCTCGCCCAGCTGGCTGCTGATGTGGACGCAGGCAGGGGCGGGGCTGGTCGAGCAGGCGGGCGTGCGCACCACGGCAGGCCCGGGTGACCTGGTCGTGCTCGGGCCTGGGGCGGCCCAGTACTACAGGACCGCGCCGGGTCAGCAGCGGTGGCGGTTCTGGTGGGTGCACTTCCAGCCGAGGCCCGCCTGGCTGCCGTGGCTGGCGCCGTACGCGCTGGCGCCCGGCTGCCACGTGATCCACGGCGCCGGGCACGACCGGGTGGAGCAGGCGCTTCTTCGCGCGGGCGCCGACGCCAGGTGGTCGGGGCACGGCGCGCCCGCCTCTCCCTCCCAGCCTGTCCAGCCGGTCGTGGCGGCCGCCGCCGAGGCCCGCGAGCTGGTCATGGGGGCGGTCGAGGAGGTGCTGCTGCTGGCCACGGCGGCGGCTCGCAGGCCTGGGGGCGGCGATCCGCGCGTCAGACAGGTCCAGGCGCTGATCGCGGCCGAGCCCTCGGCCCCGCACACGGTCGCCTCCCTGGCCCGCGTGGTCGCGCTGTCGCCGTCGAGGCTGGCGCACCTGTTCTCCGAGCAGACGGGCCGCACCCCGATGCAGGCGGTCAGGGAGGCGAGGGTCCGGCACGCCGCCAGGCTCCTCGAGGTCACCGACATGGACGTGGGCCAGGTCGCCGACGCGTCGGGATTCGTCAGCCCCTTCCACTTCAGCCGCGTCTTCAGCAGGGCGTTCGGGCTGTCGCCGAGGGAGTACCGCCGCCGCCTGCGTCACAGCATGGAGTCGGGCTGACGCCGGTACTCGGTCGGTGTCCTGCCGAGCGCGTCGCGGAAGGCGCGGTAGAAGCTCGACCGCGTCTGGAACCCGCTCTCGTGCGCGACCCTGTCGACGCCCCAGCCGGTGACCGACAACAGGCGGCGCGCGTGGGCCACGCGCAGCCTGGTGACGTACTGCCACACCGGCATGCCCAGCGTCTGCTTGAAGGCCAGCGCGGCGTAGGTCGGGTGCACACCGGCGTCGGCGGCGATGCCGTCCACCGTGAGGTCCTCGGTGTAGCGGCGGGCGACGACGGCCAGCATGCGCTCGGCCGCCCTGGCCTCGCTCTCGCCCGCCGTCCTCGCGGGGCGCCGCCCTCGCGCCAGACGGGCCAGGCGGGCGTGCATCTCCAGCAGGCACATCTCGGCCACGTCGGGCCGCGGGCCGGGCCTGAGGTCGGTGTCCCACCGGGCCATCAGGAAGGCGTCGTGCGGGCCCTCCTCGGCGGTGCCGTACAGGAACTCGCCCTGGAGCAGCCGGTCCAGCGGGCCGCGCAGCGCGGGCGTGCCCGTGAGGTCGGCCAGCGGAATGGTGGCCCAGAGGAAGTCGACGTCGTGCTCGGAGACCAGGCGGTGCGGATAGCCGCCCCAGAAGGCGGCCAGCCGTCCCGGCGGCAGGTCGAGCGTGCCCCAGACGGTCGCGTAGCGGGCGCCGCCCGACAGCACGAGGTTGAGCTCCACCTCGGGGTGGATGTGCGAGGTGGGCATCGGCCCCGAGGTCACGTGGAACGTCTGCAAGCCGACCACCTGCACCAGCGATCGCACACCTTGAGGATATGCGACAGGTCGGCGATCCGGGCCGGATGACCTCATGGGGTGTGGCACCGCAGAGTTGGGGGCATCCCCACCTCGCCTGGAGGCACGCACCATGTCGGAACTCGACGACTTCCTGTTCGACCTCAACGGCTACCTCATTCTCGAGAACGCGGTCGACGGCGACCTGCTCGCACGGCTCGACGCGGAGTTCGACGCCTTCCCCCGCGACCTGGCGCGCGGCGACTGGTACCGGGGCGCGCAGCGTCGCGACTACACCCCGGAGACCGGCTTCGAGCTGCACCAGGCCGTGGCCGCAGGCCGGCCGTTCGAGGAGCTGGTCGACCACCCGAGCTGGTTCGCCCTCGTGAAGCACTTCGCGGGGGAGGAGGACAGCTACGTGCCCGGCGTGTTCATCGACGAGACCATCGCCTCGATCCGCGAGTCGGGCGGCCACCACCCGGTGCACTCGGGCGGCTACCGCGGCGCGCTGCGCGGCAGCTACGGCTATTCCCACGGCGTCTTCAGGTGCGCCCAGGTCAACGTCATCCTGGCCCTCACCGACATCGGAGAGGGCGACGGCGCGACGATGGTCGTGCCCGGCTCCCACAAGTCGAACCTCCCTCACCCGCTGGCCGGTGACTACGCCAGGGGCGACCGCATGGACACCCTGCCGGGCGCGGTGCCCGTCCACCTGGCCAAGGGCGACGCCCTGCTGTTCGTCGACGGGCTCATGCACGGCGGCTCCACCCGCACCAACCCCGGCGAGCGCAGGGTCGTCATCTACAGGTACGGGCCGGTCTGGACGAGCAGCAGGTACGGCTACGCCTACGACGAGGCCTGGCTGAAGGAGCTGACCGAGCAGCGGCGCCGGGTGCTGCGGCCGGTCCCGCCCGTCCACATCGGCGACCCGTGCCCCGCCGAGCCGGGCGACCGCGACGACTGACCAGGCCCAGGGGCGCGGGACGCCCGCCGTCCCGCGCCCCCTGCCCGTCAGGCCGGCGCCCCTGCCGGTCAGTCGTCGCGTCGGCGACCCGTGAGGGCCCGTCGGGTCGGCGACTTCGCCGGGGCGGCCGGGTCAGCGGCTCGTCACGGCCGCCTGCGGCGGGACGGGGCCGGCGTCGGCCGTGAAGTGCTGGCGGTCGAGGTGGTCGACGGCGTAGTCGATCGCGCCGAGCACCACGCACTCCTCGCCCAGTGTCGAGGCCAGCACCTCGGGCATCCGCATGCAGGAGCGCTCGAGCCGCTCCCGCAGCGGCTCCAGCAGCACGTCGGCCGCGCGGGAGAAGCCGCCGCCCAGCACCACGACCTCCGGATCCAGCAGCAACGCCATCGCGGCGGCCCCCACAGCCAGGTCGTCCAGGTAGCGGCCGACCGCGTCGAGAGCCACGGGATCGCCGCTCCTGGCCGCGGCCAGCGTGTAGCCAGCCGCGTCCTCGGGCGCGGTCTCCTCGGGCACGATGGCGCACTCGTTCAGATGGTCGGTGGCCCGCAGCCAGCGCATCTCCGGCAGCATGCCGATCTCGCCCGCCGCCGTGCCGAAGCCGCGGTGCAGCCGCCCATCGATGATCAACGCCGCTCCCATGCGCCTGGCCACGTGCAGGAAGACCACGTCGCGCGAGCCTCGGGCCACCCCGCGCCTGCTCTCGGCCAGGGCGGCCAGCCTGCTGTCGTTCTCCACCAGCACCTCGCAGGGGAACATCTCGCGCAGCCGTCCTGCCAGGTCGAGGCCGGTCCAGGACGGCACCGACGCGGAGTAGGCGACCCTGCCGTCGGGGGTGACGATGCCCGTGGTGCCGACGGCCACCGTCCAGAGGTCGGCCACCGTCTTCCCGCTCAGCGTCAGGCATCCGGACACCGCCCTCTCGATCGCCGCGAGCCGGTCGTCGAGCGGGGCGCCCGGCAGCGCCGGCTGCCTGGTCTCTGCCAGGACCTGGCCGTCGAGGTCGGCGAGCGCGGCCCGCACGTTGTGCGCCCCTATGTCGATGCCGACCAGGTAGCCGCAGTTGGCCCTGAAGCGGTAGCGTCGCGCGGGCCTGCCCATCGTGCCGGGGCTCGGCGGCACCTCCTCCACCCAGCCCACCTGCGCCAGCTCGTCCACGACCTCCTTCGTGGAGGGCCTGGACAGGCCGGTGCGCTCGGCCAGCGCCGACAGCGTGAGCGGTCCCGCGCCGCGAAGTGCCCTGATCGCCGACAGCGAGTTCAGCTGCCGTAGCCGGGACAGATCGCCGCCACGCAGGTTCGCCATCGCCACCTCCTAATGTAGGTCTCCTCATTAAGTGTGCACCAGACGGAGACCTCTCCGGGCTGCGCCAGGCGCTTTTCCCCAAAGGTGTCCATTGACCCTCGGATAAGCGCGGTGCTACTAATGAAGCGCTCCTTCGTAACTAGGCGACAGGAAGGGCTTCTCATGCCGTTTGAAGAGGTCGGCGAGGTCGGTTGCGATCCCAGGACAGCGCTGGTGTTCGAGCACGGCTGGCAGTCGTGGAGCCCGACGGGCGCCTACCGCCTGGACGAACGGCCGCCCAGAGCGGCCGACCCCACCATCCAGACGCTCTGCTACCGCCCTGAGACCCCCGTCCCCGACGGGCTGTTCCAGGGCGAGGGCCTGCTCGCCCTCGACCCGGGCGACGGGGGCCCCGTGGAGGTCTGGTCGGCACCGGGCCCGCTCGAGGTGCCCTCCATCCGCGCCCGCCTCGAAAGCGGCCGCGTGGTCGTCTCCTCCGACGGCCCCGTACGGCACTGGCAGGCCGAAGGCGGGCTGGATCGGGCGCTGCGCGGCTGGGCCGACACCATGGCCACCGGCTTCGCCCCCGCGAGCTTTCCCGCGGTCGCGCCCATGTGGTGCACCTGGTACGGCTACTGGGACAAGGTCACCGAGGACGACGTCGTGGAGAACCTGCGCCTGTCCGAGCGGCACGGCCTCGGCGCCGACATGTTCCTCATCGACGACGGCTACGAGGCGGAGATCGGCGACTGGCTGGAGCCGCGTCCCGGATTCGGCTCACTGGAGCGGGCGAGCGCCGCCGTCGTCGAAGCCGGCAGGCGGGCCGGCATCTGGACCGCGCCCTTTCTGGTGGGCGAGCGCAGCCGCGTCTTCCGCGAGCATCCCGAGTGGCTGGTCGGCGGCGCGGACGCCGGACGCATGTGGGACCAGGGCCTGGCCGTCCTCGACGTCACCCACCCCGAGGCCGCCGCCCACCTGGTGAACGTCTTCAGGTCGTTCAGAGGGCTCGGCATCACGCACTTCAAGCTGGACTTCGTCTACGCGGGAGCCCTCGCCGGCCGCCGCCACCGGGACATCGACCCCATCGCGGCCTACCGCCTCGGCCTGGAGCTGATCCGCGAGGGCGCGGGCGCCGACGCCACCCTGCACGGGTGCGGCGCGCCGATGCTGCCCAGCATCGGCCTGGTGGACATCATGCGGGTCAGCCCCGACATCGCCCCCACGCTCCAGCCCAAGGCGGGCGACATCAGCCAGCCGTCCCAGCTCGGCGCCAGGCTCACCGGCGCGGCAAGGGAGTTCCTGCACGCGCGCTGGTGGGTCAACGACCCCGACTGCATCATGGCCCGTCCGGGGGTGGAGGCGCGCGAGGAGTGGGCCGCGCACATCGACGCCACCGGCGGCCTGCGCGGTTCGAGCGACCCCATCGCGGCGCTCGACGACTGGGGCATGGAGACGACCAGACGCCTGATGATCCCCACCCGCACGGAGCCGTCGTGATGGCGACGCTCCTGGCCCGCGACCGAGAGAAGGCCGAGCCAGGAGCCGCCCGTCCGGGAGCGGGTCCCAGGCGGCGCCGCTCCGGCGAGTGGTACGCCTACCTGTTCATCGGCCCCAGCCTGTTCGGCGTCTTCGCCTTCCTGCTGCTGCCCGTCGTCATCGTCTTCGGGCTGAGCTTCTTCGACTGGGAACTGCTCTCCGAGCCGGCCTTCGTGGGCCTGGACAACTACCGCCGCCTGGCGGGCGACGGCGAGGCCTGGCACTCGCTGCTCGTGACGCTGCTGTACGTGCTGCTGTGCGTGCCGCTGCAGACGCTCCTCGCGCTCGGTCTCGCGCTCCTGCTCAACCAGCGCGCGAAAGGCGTGAAGATCTACCGCGCGCTGTTCGTCGTGCCGTGGATGGCCACGCCGATCGTGATCGGCCTGGTCTGGAACTGGGTCTTCGACCCCCGTGACGGCGCGATCAACAGCGCGCTGGCCCTGGTGGGGATCACCGGGCCCGACTGGTTGTCCGATCCCGCATGGGCGCTGCCCGCGATCGCCCTGGTGACCGTCTGGCAGAACACCGGCTACAACATGCTGTTCTTCCTGGCCGGCCTGCAGGGCATCCCGCGCGAGCTCCACCAGGCCGCCGCCACCGACGGCGCCACCCCCCGGCAGCGCTTCCTCAGGATCACGCTGCCGCTGCTCAACCCCACGATGTTCTTCGTCATGGTGACCAACCTGATCGGCGCCTTCCAGGTCTTCGACACCGTCTTCGTGATGACGGACGGCGGGCCCAGCCAGAGCACCGAGGTGCTCAACTTCCGGATCTACGGCACCGCCTTCAGGGAGTTCGACTTCGGCTACGCCTCGACGCTCTCGATGCTGCTCTTCGCGATCATCCTGGCCGTGACGCTGGCACAGGTCCGCTTCTTCGGCAGGCGCACCACCTACGACGTGAGCTGAGGAGCCATGAAGCGATTCCTTCTCTACGCCGCCCTGCTGACCGGCGCCTTCGTCTCGGTCTTCCCCTACCTGCTCGTCGTGCTCACCGCCTTCAAGACGCAGGGGCAGCTCAACTCCACCGACCCGTGGCTGCCCGGTCTGCCGCCGACCCTGGCCAACATCACCAGGCTGCTCGGCGGCGACTTCCCCCGCTACCTCGGCAACACCGTGCTGATGACCGCCGCGCTGACGATCGGCCAGCTCGTCTTCACCACGTTCGCCGCCTACGCCTTCGCCAGGCTGCGCTTCCGCGGCAGGGACGCGCTGTTCTGGCTGTACGTGGCGACCATGATGGTGCCCAGCGCGGTGACCATGATCCCGCTGTTCCTCATCATGCGCGAGCTCGACGTCATCAACACCTGGTACGGCCTGCTCGCGCCGTACATCCTCGGCACGCCGTACGGGATCTTCCTGATGCGGCAGTTCTTCCGCGCTCTGCCCGGCGGCCTCGAAGAGGCGGCCAGGATCGACGGGGCGGGGCCGATGACGATCCTGGTGCGCATCCTGCTGCCGCTGTGCAGGCCCGCCCTCGGCACCCTCGCGATCATCACGGTGATCTCGTCGTGGAACAGCTTCCTGTGGCCCCTGATCATCACCAGCGGCGACGGCACCAAGGTCATGACCGTGGCGCTAGCCGGCCTCAAGGTCGGCATCGGCGTCGACTACAACCTCATGATGGCCGGCGGCCTCATCGCCCTGGTCCCCATGATCGCCATCTTCGTCTTCTTCCAGCGCTACATCGTCCGGTCGGTGGTCCTCACCGGTCTGAAGTGAAAGGCGAATCATGATCACCCCCCGATTCCGCATGGCGGGAGCGCTGCTCGGCGCCGCCATGCTCACCCTGACCGCCTGCGGCTCCGGAGACTCGGGCGGAGGCGAGAGCGACAAGGTCGCGCTCACCTACCGCATCTGGGACGAGCAGCAGAGGGTCGGCTACGACAAGATCATGGCGGCCTTCGAGAAGGCCAATCCGACCATCGACGTCACCATCGAGGTCCTGCCATGGGACCAGTACTGGACCAAGCTGACCGCCGACGCGGTCGCGGGCACCGCGCCCGACCTGTTCTGGATGAACACCGGCCAGTTCCCCGAGTACGTCACCAAGGGCGTGCTCGCCGACCTGTCCCCGCTCAAGCTCGACACCGCCGCCTACGACAAGAACGTCGTCGAGTCCTACACCCATGAGGGCAAGCTGTACGGCGTCCCCAAGGACCTGGGCATCGTCGGCCTGCTGTACAACAAGGACCTGTTCGAGCGCGCGGGCGTCGAGATGCCCGAGACCCTCACCTGGAAGGCCGACGGCAGCGGCACCTTCCTCGACCTGGCCCGCAAGCTCACCGTGGACGAGGGCGGCAAGCATCCGGGCGAGGACGGCTTCGACCCCACCAAGGTCAAGACGTACGGCTTCGCCTCGTGGAACCACTACCAGACCCAGTGGATGAACTGGGTCGTCTCCAACGGCGGCAAGCTGCTCGACAAGCCCTTCGGCGCCTACGCCTTCAACGACGCCGCCTCTGTCCAGGCCCTGCAGTTCGGGGTGGACCTGGTCAACAAGCACCACGTCTCGCCGCCGGCCACCAGGACCAACCCGCCGACGGGCAAGGCCACGGAGATGTTCCAGGCCGGCGAGGTGGCGATGTTCCCCGCCAACAACGCGCTGCTCCCGTTCGTGGCGCCCGAGTCCACCTTCGAGATCGGCGTCGCCATGATGCCCGAAGGCCCCGCGGGTCGCGCGGTCAACATCAACGGCCTGTCCGAGGCCGTCTACGCCAAGACCGACCACCCTGACGAGGCGATGAAGCTCGCGGCCTACCTGTCCACCAGGGAGCCGCAGAAGCTGATGGCCGACGAGGGGTTCGTCATCCCCGCCCTCGGCGGTCTCTCCCAGGGCTATGTCGACTACTGGAAGACCAAGAAGATCGACGTCGCGCCGTACCTGAAGCAGACCGAGGGCACCACCTTCAACCTGCCGGTCACCACCGGCTTCCCCGGCTTCGAACCGAAGCTCAACCAGATCTTCAACGAGATGTACCTCGGCAAGATCACCCCCCAGCAGGCCGCCGACCAGGCCGTGACCGAGGGGAACGCGACCATCAAATGATCACTCGGCGTTCGCTCCTCGCCGGGGGCCTGGGCCTCGTCGCCGCGCCGGGTGTCTCACCCGCGCGCCCGGCGGCGGCGGCCCGGCGCACCCCGCTGTCCGATCCCTTCCAGCTCGGCGTCGCCTCGGGCGAGCCCGACCCGCGCGGGGTGGTCCTGTGGACCCGCCTCGCCATGGACCCGACCGCCCTCGACGGCCTCGGCGGCATGCCGGGCCGTCCGGTGCCCGTGCGGTGGCAGGTCGCCAAGGACGAGAACTTCAGGCAGGTCGTACGGCAGGGCGCCGAGATCGCCAGGCCGGAGGCGGCGCACAGCGTGCACGTCGAGCTCGACGGCCTGGACTCGGGCGCCGAGTACTTCTACCGCTTCCGCGCGGGCGACGAGATCTCGCCCGTGGGCCGCACGCTGACCGCCCCCGCGCCCGGCGCGCGCAGCCGAGAGCTGAACCTCGCCTTCACCTCCTGCGCCGACTACCAGGTCGGCTGGTTCACCGCCTACCGCAGGATGGCCGAGGACCACCCCGACCTCGTCGCCTTCCTCGGCGACTACTTCTACGAGTACGGCGACTACAAGTACCCCGTGCGCGACCAGGCCGGGGGAGAGTGCCTCGACCTGGCCGGATACCGATTACGGCACGCCCAGCACAAGAGCGATCCCGACCTGCAGCAGGCGCACGCCATCGCGCCATGGGTGGTCGTGTGGGACGACCACGACATCGAGAACGGCTGGGCGGCGGACGTCCCCGAGCAGCCGGAGCCGCCGTTCCTGCCGCGCAGGGCCGCCGCCTTCCAGGCCTACTACGAGAACATGCCGCTGCGCAGGGCGCAGCGCCCCGACGGCCATAAGCTCCACCTCTACCGCAGCATCCGCTGGGGCGCGGTGGCCAACCTGCACCTGCTCGACACCCGGCAGTACCGCGACCTGTACGCCTGCGTGGTCCCGGCGGGAACGGTCGGCCCCGAGTGTGTGGAGCGCTTCGACGCCGACCGCACGATTCTGGGCCGAGAGCAGGAGGCCTGGCTGGAGGGCGAGCTGCGCTCGTCGTCGGCCACCTGGGACCTGTTCGGCCAGCAGGTCTTCATGATGGAGATGGACTGGGTCCTCGGCGAGCAGAGGGGCTGGTCCAACGAGGGCTGGGACGGCTACGTCGCCTCCCGCAACCGCCTGGCCGCCGCCATCGACGACCATGGCCGCAACGGCGTCGTGCTCACCGGCGACGTGCACTCGCACTGGGCGGGCGAGCTCAAGCGCGACCACCAGGACCCCGGCTCGAAGTCGGTGGCCGTCGAGCTGGTCACCACGTCGGTCAGCAGCGCGGGCGACGGCGTGGACGAGTACTGGAACACCGAGGCGCTCCTGCGGGAGAACCCGCACGTGAAGTTCTTCAACGGCCGCCGCGGCTACGTCAGGAGCCGCATCTCGCAGACCGAGATGAAGGTGGACTTCCGATCCCTGTCCCGCGTGACCGAGCCGCACGCCCCCGCCTACACCTCGGGCTCGTTCGTCATCGAGCCCGGCAGCCCGAGCCTCAACCCAGTCTGACGGGAACCCCCATGCGCACATCCGCGGCCGCCCTCGCGGCGGCTCTCCTCGGCGTGCTCGCCTTACCTCTGTCGGGCGCGCAGGCCCGTACGGCCGCGCCGCCCGCGGTCGAGGCCCCTCCGATGGGCTGGAACAGCCGCACGCTGGGCTGCTCGGTCTCCGAGACCTCGGTACGGCAGGCGGCCGACGCCATGGCCGGGCTCAGCCAGGCCGGCTACCGCTACGTGATCATCGACGACTGCTGGCTGGCCCCCCAGCGCACCTCGGGAGCGCTGGCCGCCCATCCCACGCGCTTTCCCTCCGGCATCAAGGCCCTGGCCGACCACCTGCACGGCAGGGGACTCAAGCTCGGGCTCGCCCTGTCGGCCGGCACCAAGGCGTGCGCGGGAGGCGGCCCCGGCTCCTACGGCAACGAGGCGGCGGACGGCGCGCTGCTCGCCACCTGGGGCGTCGACTACCTCAAGTACGACTGGTGCAACATCCCCACGGCCGACTTCCCCGGCAAGACCTCCCGCGACATCGCCGAGACGCTCTACCCGCGCATGCGGCAGGCGATCGGCGACTCGATGGTCTTCGCCATGAACAACGAGGACGGCAACAGCGTTCCATGGCTCTGGGGCGGTCAGCTGGCCACCACCTGGCGCACCAACGTCGTCAACCGGCCGATCGCCGACAGCTACTCCACGATGCTCGGCATCTGGGAGACCAACTCCCTGCGCGCGGACCACGCCCGCGCGGGCAGCTGGGCCGATCCCGACCTCATCCAGGCCGGCCGCGGCGGCATGACGGAGGCGGAGTACCGCAGCCAATTCACGCTCTGGGCCGTCGGCGCCGCCCCGCTGATCCTCCAGGCCGACCCTGGCAAAGCCCCGGCCTCGATCGTGGCCAACCCCAAGGTGATCGCCGTCGACCAGGACAGGCTCGGCGCGATGGGCCGCCTCGTGCAGAGCGACGGCTGGTACCACGTCATCTCCAAGCCGCTGGAGAACGGCGACCGCGCGATCGTGCTGTTCAACGAGAGCGACAGGCAGGCGACGATCTCCGTGAAGGGCAGCAGGCTGAAGCTGCCTGCCGCTCCCCGCTACCGGGTCGAGGACCTGTGGACGGGGGCCGTCTCCTCGACCACGGGTGACCTGGCCGCCTCGGTGCCCGCGCACGGCTCGGTCATGTACAGGGTCGGCCCCGGCGGGCAGAAGGACCCGTCGCTGGCGCTGTTCGAGCTGGACCCCGCGGCGGTCCTGGGCGACGACAGGCCCTCCGTCTTCGAGCCTGGCCTGGAACGGGAGGTCGTCGCCAGGGTCGTCGACGTGGGCCGCACGGGACGGCTCGGCGAGGCCAGGGTGACGCTCGCCGTACCGGAAGGGTGGCAGGCCAGGAGGACGGGCGAGGCGAGCTGGGCCGTCACCGCTCCGGCGGGAGCGCAGCAGGCGGAGCACACGCTCACCGCGACCGCCGTCCTGGCCACGCGCACCCTCGAGGCCGCGTCCGTCGCCACGGTCGCGCACGCGCCCGGCCCTGGCAGAAGCTACCTGAGCGACCTGCCGTGGCTGAGGTCCACGAGCCACTGGGGACCGGTCGAGCGGGACCAGAACGTCGGCGGGCAGGGACAGGGCGACGGCACACCGCTCACCATCGAGGGCGTCGTCCACGCCAAGGGGCTCGGCACGCACGCGCGCGCCGACATCGAGTTCTACACGGCCGGGCGCTGCACGACCGTCGAGTTCCAGGCCGGGATCGACGACAGCGCAGGGGCGGCCGGCTCGGTCGACTTCGAGGTCTGGGCGGACGGCGGGCGCGTCGCCCACTCCGGCGTGCTCACCGGAGCCCAGCCCGCCAAGAAGGTCACCGCCTCGGTCGAGGGCGCCACGTTCGTACGGCTGGTCGCGGCCAACGGCGGAGACAACGTCTTCTCCGACCACGCCGACTTCGCCGACGCCACCATCACCTGCACCTAGGAGGTCGCACTTAATGATCATTCCCAAGCCTGTCCTGTACGAGACCAGGCCGGGGCGGTTCGTCCTCGGCAGGCAGACCGCGCTCATCGCCGATCCCGCGCTGAGCGAGGTGGCCGCGTGGCTGCGCGGCGAACTCGGCGCCGTCACCGGCGGCGAGCTGCTCCCGGGAGGGCAGGGCCAGGGAGCGATCACGCTCGGACTCGGCGACCTGGCGCCGGAGGCCTACCGGCTCACGGTCGGGGCCGAGGGCGTGCGGATCGTGGCGGGCGGTCCCGCGGGGGCCTTCTACGGGGCCCAGACGCTGCGGCAGCTGCTGCCGTCCGAGGCCTTCAGGAAGGCGGGCATCGGCGGGACACTGGCGCTGCCCGCCGTGCACGTGGAGGACGAGCCGCGCTTCGGCTATCGCGGCTGCCTCCTCGACGTCGCCCGCCATTTCATGACAAAAGCGGATGTGCTGCGGTTCATCGACCTCATGGCGATGCACAAGCTCAACGTCCTGCACCTGCACCTGACAGACGACCAGGGATGGCGGCTGGAGATCAGGCGCTATCCCAGGCTCACCGAGGTGGGCGCGTGGCGCAGGGAGAGCCAGACCGGCTGGAACGGCGCCATGGACGGCCGCCCGCACGGCGGCTACTACACGCAGGACGACATCCGCGAGATCGTCGCCTACGCGGCGCGCCGTCACGTCATGGTCGTGCCCGAGATCGATCTGCCGGGCCACACCCAGGCCGCGATCGCCGCCTACCCCGAGCTCGGCAACCTCGGCGAGCCGCTCGAGGTGCGCACCACCTGGGGCGTCGGCGTCAACGTGCTGAACGTCGAGGACGCGACGATCACCTTCTTCGAGAACGTCTTCGAGGAGGTGCTCGACCTGTTCCCCAGCCCCTTCATCTGCGTGGGCGGCGACGAGTGCAGGAAAGACCAGTGGCGCGAGAGCCCCTCCGCCCAGGCCAGGATGAGCGAGCTCGGGCTGCGCGACGAGGACGCGCTCCAGAGCTGGTTCATCCACCGGTTCGACGAGTTCCTCACCGCTCGTGGCCGGCGGCTCGTCGGGTGGGACGAGATCCTGGAGGGCGGGCTGGCCCCCGGCGCCGTCGTGGCCTCCTGGCGCGGCGACCTGGGCGCCGTGGCGGCGGCCCGCGCGGGCCATGACGTGATCACCTGTCCGAGCACGTCCGTCTACCTCGACTACCGGCAGGCCCCCGGCGAGGAGGAGCCCGTCCCGTTCGGCACCGTGCTGGGCCTCGAGGACGTCTACGCCTTCGAGCCGCTGCCCAAGGAGCTGCGTGACGACCCCGCGGGCGCGCACGTCGTCGGGTCGCAGTGCGCCGTGTGGACCGAGTTGATCGACTCCAACCGGCGTGTGGACTACATGGCCTTCCCCCGCCTGTCGGCCTTCGCCGAGACCGTCTGGAGCACGCAGGAACGGGACCTCGGCGACTTCAGGGACCGGCTGGCCGCGCACCTGCCACGCCTGGCGGCCGTCGGCGTGGAGTACCGCCACGAGGACGGACCGCTGCCCTGGCAGACCAGGCCTGGCATCCCCGGCAGGCCGGAGGACCCCGAGCAGTGGCAGGCCAAGATCGACGCCTGGACGAGCAACCTCAGGCCGGCACCCTGACGGCTCCGGTGTCTTCCCTGGCCGTCGCCGGGACCGCACCGCAGGGGAAGCGTCCCTGAAAGAGTCCCTGAAAGATCCAGGAAACAGCGAACCCCCAGGTCGAGCGACCTGGGGGAACTGTGGGTGGACGATACTGGGATTGAACCAGTGACCTCTTCCGTGTCAGGGAAGCGCTCTCCCGCTGAGCTAATCGTCCTCGGGTGGCTCTCAGAGCGGAAGACGGGATTCGAACCCGCGACCCTCACCTTGGCAAGGTGATGCTCTACCACTGAGCCACTTCCGCGTTGCCGCGTGTTCGCGGCGACGTAGAGAACTGTAGCGAATCCTGGCCGAGTCCCCAAACCGTTCGAGGTAAGCCCCTTACTCGAAGGTGCATACTTACCTAGAGTTAGCTCAGTGCCTAGGGTAAGCCGTATGAGCACACTCATCGTGGACATCTGGTCCGACATCGTCTGCCCCTGGTGCTACCTGGGGAAGCGCAGGTTCGAGAGCGCGCTGGACGGGTTCGCGCGGCGTGACGCCGTACAGGTGCGCTGGCGCAGCTTCGAGCTCGATCCGCACGGGAGCAGGCGGGCGAACCTCACCCTCCCCGAGCGGCACAGACGCGACGTGGGAGGCACGCCCGAGCAGGCCAGGCAGCGCATCGGTGCGCTGAGCGACCTGGCCGCGCAGTCCGGCCTCACCTACCGGCTCGACCTGGCCAGGCCGGTCAACAGCTTCGACGCCCACCGGCTCATGCGCTACGCCGACCAGGAGGGCGTGGGGGAGCCGGTGCGCGAGCGGCTGCTGCTGGCCTACACCGGCGAGGGCGCCGTGCTCTCCGACCACGAGACCCTGGCCCGGCTCGGCGCCGAGGCCGGGCTGGACCCCGCCGCCACGCTGGCGATGCTCGGGAGCGCCGACTTCACCGAGTCGGTCAGGAAGGACGAGGCACTGGGGCGGCGGCTCGGCGTCTCGGGGGTGCCGACGTTCGTCTTCGCCGAGAAGTACGCCGTCTCGGGGGCGCAGCCGGTCGAGGTCTTCGCCGGCCTGCTCGAGCGGTCATGGCGCGAGATCGCCCCCGCCGAGCCCCTGGGCGGCGAAGGGGTCTGCACGGTCGGCGGCTCCTGCTGAGGCGGCGCCGCCCTGGGTGGCGGAGGCGTCTGTGCGGTCGGCGGCAACTGCCGACGTCGCGCCGCCCAGGGGGAGGGGCCTGTGTGTTCGCGGCCGCTGCCGGCGTCGCGCCGCCTGGCCCGCGTCAGGCGGTTTTCGTGCGGGCGCGGAAGGCGGCCGTCTTGACCCGGTTCTGGCAGGGGGTGGAGCAGAATCGGCGGGTGCCGTTGCGGGAGACGTCCACGTAGACGCGGTCGCAGTGCGGCGCCGTGCACACCCCGAGGCGATCGTGGAACTCGCTGCCCAGCACGATCGCCAGCCCCGTCGCGCAGCTGGCGGCCCAGTCTCCCGCCATCGTGCCGCCGGGGCCGTGGAAGTGCAGGTGCCATGGCTCCCCGTCGTGACGGTCGAGGCGCGGCCTGGCGCGGCTCTCGTCGAGCAGGCGGTTGACCTGCCCTGCCGCAGTGTCGACGTCACCCGAGGAGACCGCCTCGAACACCACGCGCAGCCGCTCGGCGACCTCGGCCAGCTCGCCCGCGTCGCCCTCGCCGACCTCCCGGTGGTTCGGGTAGCCGTTGCGCAGCCCCTCGGTGGCGGCGGCGGGCAGGTCGGCGGGCACGGGGAAGGGTCGCCCTCGCCGCTCACCGGGCGTGAGCGCGTTGACCAAGCCGACGGCCACCAGAACCACTCCGTCGTTGTGACTGTTGAAATCCACTTGACCGGTCACACCCTCACGTTCTACGTTGTGACTGTCGAAAGTATAGACGACGGTCACAAGGAGGCTTTCTGTGCTCACCAACGATGCCGCACTCGAATGGATCGCGCGCTGGGACCGCCAGCAGGAGGGTTACCTGCCTGACCGCGAGGAGCGCTTCACCGCCTTGATCGACGCCGTCGAGGCCTCCGGCCGTCCCGACCCGCTCGTGGTCGACCTGGGCTGCGGGCCGGGGTCGCTGTCGGCCAGGCTGCTGGAGAGGCTGCCGAAGGCCACCGTGATCGCCGTCGACGCCGACCCGCTCCTGCTCGGCCTCGGGCGCGCCGCCTATCCGCACCTGACCTTCTTCTCGCGTGACCTCCGCACGCCCGGCTGGAGCCAGGGGCTGGGCCTGGACCGTCCGGTGGACGCGGCGGTGAGCACGACCGCGCTGCACTGGATCTCCAGCCCCGAGCTGACCGCCATGTACGCCGAGGTCGCCTCGATCCTTCGTCCTGGCGGGCTGCTGCTGAACGGCGACCACTTCGAGTCCGACGACGCCACGCCGTCCATCGCGGAGTTGGAGCGGGCCGTCCACGACAAGCAGACCGCGCGCGCCTTCGCCGACGGCCTGCCGGAGGGCTGGCGGGACTGGTGGGACGCGGTCGCCGCCGACCCCGACCTGGCCGAGTTCAACGCCGCCCGCACCACCGCAGGGGCGGCACACCACGGCGCGGAGTCCCCCCTGCTGTCCATGCACGCGCAGGCGCTGACGGCGGCGGGGTTCGCCGAGGTCGGCACGCTGTGGCAGCGCGGCAACAACCGCCTGCTGTGCGCGGTCGCGAACTCCTGACCCACGGCCGTGGCGGCGCCGTTCTCTGTGGAGCGGCGCCCTCACGGCAGGGCGGCTCCTGGTGAATCCCGCCTGACGGGGGCAGGGGAGGCGGGACGACGGTGTTGTCCTGTAAGGAGCTAACATCACATACGCCGGTTACCTGAGCGAGAGAGTGGCAACATGCGCGACAACGAGGTCGTGAACGTAGGACCCGAGCCGTTGAGCTTCGGCGACGTCATCAGGGTGGCCCGACACGGCGCGCCCGTCCACCTGACCGACGACGCCATGGCGGCGATCTCCGCCGCGCGCCAGCGGATCGACGAGCTGGCCGAGAGCCCGATCCCCGCCTACGGCGTCTCGACCGGGTTCGGCGCGCTGGCCACCAGGCACATCGACCCCGCCCTGCGCGCCCAGCTCCAGCGCTCGCTGGTGCGCTCGCACGCGGCGGGCAGCGGGCCCGAGGTGGAGACAGAGGTGGTGCGCGCGCTCATGCTGCTGCGCCTGCACACCCTGGCCACCGGGCACACCGGCATCCGCCCGACGACGGCCAAGGCCATGGCAGGGCTGCTGAACGCGCACATCACCCCTGTCGTCCACGAATACGGCAGCCTGGGCTGCTCTGGAGACCTCGCACCGCTCGCGCACGTCGCCCTGACGCTGATGGGCGAAGGTGTCGTGCGGGATGGAGCGGGGAACGTCGGGCCGTCGGCCGAGGCGCTCAAGCAGGCGGGACTCGAGCCCGTCGAGCTGGCCGCCAAGGAGGGCCTGGCCCTCATCAACGGCACGGACGGCATGCTCGGCATGCTCATCCTCGCCATCGACGACCTGACCAGGCTGCTCAAGACCGCCGACATCAGCGCGGCGATGAGCGTGGAGGCGCTGCTCGGCACCGACCGCGTCTTCGCCCCCGAACTGCAGGCTTTGCGCCCCCAACCGGGCCAGGCGCTGGCCGCCTCGAACATGGTCAGGATCCTTCAGGACTCCGGCATCATGGAGAGCCACCGCGACCCCAACGCCTGCACGCGCGTCCAGGACGCCTACTCACTGCGCTGCGCGCCCCAGGTGGCGGGCGCCGCCCGTGACACCGTCGCCCACGCGGCCAACGTCGCCACCTGGGAGCTGGCCTCCGCCGTCGACAACCCGGCCGTGCTGGCCGACGGACGTGTCGAGTCCAACGGCAACTTCCACGGCGCCCCCGTCGCCTACGTCCTCGACTTCCTCGCCATCGTCGCCGCCGACGTGGCCTCGATGTCCGAGCGCAGGACCGACCGCTTCCTGGACGTGGCGCGCAACCACGGCCTGCCGGCCTTCCTCGCCGACGACCCCGGCGTCGACTCGGGACACATGATCGCCCAGTACACCCAGGCGGCCATCGTCTCGGAGATGAAGCGCCTGGCGGCCCCCGCGAGCGTCGACTCGATCCCGAGCTCGGCCATGCAGGAGGACCACGTCTCCATGGGCTGGTCGGCCGCGCGCAAGCTGCGCCGCTCGGTGGACGGCCTGACCAGGGTGCTGGCGATCGAGGTCCTCACCGCCGCCCGCGCCATCGACCTGCGAGCCCCGCTGCGCCCCGCCCCCGCGACGGGCGCGGTGGTAGGCGCCCTGAGGGAGAGCGTGGCCGGCCCCGGCCCCGACCGCTTCCTCGCCCCCGAGATCGAATCGGTGGTCCGGCTGGTCGCCGACGGCAGCGTGGTCTCCACCGTCGAGTCGGTGACAGGCCCGCTCGCCTGAGCAGGCCCGCTCGCCTGAGCAGGCCCGCTCGCCTGAGCAGGCCCGCTCGCCTGAGCAGGCCCGCTCGCCTGAGCAGGCCCGCTCGCAGGAGCAGGAGCAGGAGCAGGAGCAGGAGCAGGAGCAGGAGCAGGAGCGGGCCGCGCCACGCGGCCCGCCGCCGCCCTGTCACGGCAGGGCGACGATCAGGTCCACCTCCAGCAGCAGCCCCGGCATGAACAGCTTCGACACCTCCACGGTCGTGCTGGCAGGCGGGGTGCCTGTGAGGTACTTCCTGCGCACCGCGCCGTATTCCATGCGCATGTCCAGGTCCGTCATGTAGGTCCTGATGAAGGCGATGTCGGAGAAGTCCGCGCCCTGGTCGGCCAGGATCTTGCCGATGTTCTGGAAGACCACCTCGGCCTGCGTGGTCATGTCGCCCTCGCCGACCAGCTGTCCCCGCTCGTCGAAGGCGGCCTGTCCGGAGACGTAGAGCATGTCCCCGACCCGGACGGCGTGCGAGTACATCCCGTTGGTGGCCGCCACGCTGCCCGGGTTGACGCGCACCGCCCTGCCGCCCGCGGCATCCGAAGGGGGCGCGGCGCCGACGAAGGTGGCGATCGAGGTCACGTCGCGGTCGGCATAGCCCGCGTCCTCGGCCGCGGCCAGACGGGCGCCGGCCGCGCGGGCCATCGTCGCCCCCTCCCAGGTCCCCAGCCGCACGTCCTTCGCCGCCAGCCCCAGCGCGTACCGGGTCTCCCTCGCGGGCGCCGCCACCCGTGCGGCCAGGGCCCCGAGGGGCGTCTCCGCCAGCACCTCCGCCAATGCCTGCCTGCCGACGCCGTGCGCCTCGCCGTAGGCGAAGGTCTCGGCCAGCAGCACCTGCGCGGGCACCAGCGCGCCCATCACCGCCACCTTCATCGCCGCGCCCGCCCCGAGCGGCCCGAGCTCGCGCACCGTCCCGAAGACCGACAGAACCGGCCGGCACGCCGAGAGGTCGCCGCCCGCCAGTACCGTCAGCGTGCCTTCGGCGGCGGGGCCGACGCTGCCCAGCACCGGCGCGTCCACGAGGTTCACCGAGGACGGCAGCAGCCCCCGCAACGACAGGACGGCCTCGGGCCCGATCGTGGACATCTCCACCACCGTCGCCCCCTCCCGCAGCCCCGGCAGCGCCTGCGTCAGCACCTCCTCGACCGCGGGTCCGTCACGCAGCATGGTGATGACGACGTCCGCGTCCGCCACCGCCGCGCTGACGGGGCCGAGGCCGCGCCGCCACACCTTCACCTGGTGCCCGGCCTCCACGAGTCGCCGGGCCATGGGGACACCCATGCGTCCCTGTCCGAGAAATGCAATCACGTTCTGATTCAAGCCGGATGCGTGGCATTCCACCACCGACTAGATTGCATGACAGCCATGCTTGATACGAATGACTTGCGACTGTTCCACGAGGTCGCCCGCGAAGGATCCTTCACCGGCGCCGCCGAGTTGCTCGGCTACACACAGTCGGCGGTGTCCAGGCGCATCGCCGCCCTGGAGAGACAGGCGGGAGGGCCGCTGTTCGTGCGGCTGGCCAGAGGCGTCAGGCTCACGCCCGCGGGCGCCGCCCTGCGCAGGCACGCCGACGCCGTCCTCGACCGCCTCGGCAAGGCGGAGGAGGAGCTGGCCGCCATCCACAGAGGCGGCGGAGGGACGCTGCGGATAGGCGCGTTCGCCACCGCGAACGTGTGGCTGGTTCCCCAGGCGCTGAAGATGTTCACGGCGCGGTGGCCCGAGGTCGAGCTCCGCCTGGTCGAGGGGCTGAGCGGACGCCTGCTCGACCGGCTGGAGGCCGGAGCCCTCGACGTGGCCGTGGTCAGCGACTACCCGGCGGGCCTTCCCGCCGGGGCGGAGACGGTGCCGTTGCTGGAGGAGCGGCTGCTGGTGGCGCTCCCCCTGGGGCACAGGCTCGCCGACCGCGAGGTGATCGACCTGCGCGACCTGGCGGAGGAGACCTGGATCGAGGCGGCGCCGCCGGGTCAGACGACGATCCTGCAGGCGGCCTGCGCCCGGGCCGGGTTCACGCCGCGCGGCGGGCTGCGCGTGGCCGAGTGGACAGGGAAGTTCGGCTACGTCGCCGCGGGCCTCGGCGTGACGCTGGTTCCCGAACTCGCCGCCCGCGCCGTCCCCGACGGCCTGGTACTGCGGCCGATCTCCGAGGAGGGGCCGCGCAGGAAGGTCTACGCGGCGCTGCCCGAGGTGCCGCTGCCTTCCGCGCTCGCGTTCGTCGAACTCCTGGGACAATAGGGGCGTGCACGACAGTTTCGCCCATGTCGGTGGGCTCCTGGCCACCAGGCTCCGTGATCTCACCACCGATCTGGCCGCGCTCGACAGCGCGGGCTGGTGGGCCGTCGTGGTCGACTACGAGGGCAAGGTGACGTGCGCCCGCTTCGACGACGTACGGCCCGCGCCGCTGCCCCAGGCGGGGCCATGGATCGGGCCCGGCGCATGGCACAGCTCGCTCGACCAGGCCGCCTACGAACGAGGCGTCCAGCGCATCCGCGACTACATCGAGCAGGGCGAGGTCTACCAGGCCAACCTCTGCCGGGTGCTGTCCGCGCCGCTGCCGGCCTCGGCCGACCCGCTGGCCCTGGCGCACCGGCTCAGGCACGGCAACCCCGCCGCCTACGCCGCCGTGATCGACGTGCCGGGCACGAGCGTGGTGTCGGCCTCGCCCGAGCTCTACCTCTCACGCGACGGCGACGTGGTGGAGTCCAGGCCGATCAAGGGCACCGGCGTCACCGCCGACGACCTGCTCGACAAGGACTACGCCGAGAACGTGATGATCGTCGACCTGGTCCGCAACGACCTGGGCAGGGTCGCCGAGGTCGGCTCGGTCACCGTCCCCGCGCTCTACCACGTGGAGGACTACCCGGGCTCGGTGCACCTGGTCTCGACCGTCAGGGCCAGGCTGGCCGAGGGGATGGGATGGCCCGAGCTGTTCGCCGCCACCTTCCCTCCCGGCTCGGTCACCGGCGCCCCGAAATCTTCGGCCCTGCGCATCATCAATGAGCTCGAACCCGAGCCGCGCGGGCCGTACTGTGGGGCCGTGGGCTGGGTCGACGCCGACCGGCGCACGGCGGCGCTGGCCGTCGGGATCCGCACCTTCTGGATCACCGCAGGCGAGATCCGCTTCGGCACAGGAGCGGGCATCACCTGGGGCAGCGACCCTCGCCGCGAGTGGCGCGAGACCGAGCTGAAGGCGTCGCGGCTCATCACTTTGGCATCCTCAGGAGGAAATCGATGAACGTTCCCGTCTGGGTCAACGGGGAGCTGCTGGATCCGGCTCAGGCCACCGTCTCGGTGTTCGACCACGGACTGATGGTCGGCGACGGCGTGTTCGAGACCGTCAAGTGCGTCAGCGGCGAGTCGTTCGCGCTCACCAGGCACCTCGACAGGCTCAAGCTGTCGGCCCAGCGCATGGACCTGCCCGAGCCCGACGTCGACGCCATCGCCGACGGCGTGCGCCGCTGCCTGGCCGAGGCGCCCGCCTGGCCGCTCGGCCGCATCCGCATCACCTACACCAGCGGACCTGGCCCGCTCGGCTCCGACCGCGGCGACCAGGGCACCACCGCGATCGTCATCGTCGGCGAGCAGGCAGCATTCCCGCTCACCGCGGACGTCACCGTGGTCCCGTGGCCGCGCAACGAGCGCGGCGCGCTGGCGGGGGTCAAGTCGACCTCGTACGGCGACAACGCCAAGGCGCTGGCCTTCGCCAAGGCCCGCGGCGGCGGCGAGGCCATCTTCGAGAACCTGGCGGGCAACCTCTGCGAGGGCACGGGGTCGAACATCTTCCTGGTGCAGGGCGGCAGGCTGATCACCCCGACCCTCGAGTCGGGCTGCCTGGCCGGCGTCACGCGCGCGCTGACGCTGGAGTGGTGCGGCGGCGAGGAGGTCGACGTGCCGATCTCGGCGCTCTACGAGGCCGACGAGGCCTTCCTCACCTCCACGACCAGGGACATCCAGCCGATCCGCCTGGTCGACGGCACCGTGCTGCCGTCCGCTCCCGGGCCGGTCACCGCCAAGGCTCAGGAGATCTTCGCCGCCCGCGCGGCCGCCGACGTCGACCCGCGCTAGAGATCGTTCACGGGGCCGGGCGCCGGCGGATCCTCACGGGCGATGTGACGGCGGCCCGCCCGCGCGCCCGAGCGGCGTCGAGCGGGCAGGCGGGTGTGGTGACCACGGGGGAGCTCAGGGAGGCCTGCCGTACGGGCGGGGCCTCCCGCGGCCCTGAGGCCGCGGTCACCACCGCCCCTGCGGTCAGTAGGCCTTCTGGGTCTGCACGTTGAAGTCGGCCATCCGCACCGACTTGGCCGGGTCGGTCAGCGGGTCGGTGATCTCGATGACGTCCAGGCCGCGCAGCATGTCGCTGGAGTAGATGTAGCCGTTGTAGTAGTACGCCGACCACGAGCCGGCGATCACCCCGTCCTGCGGCTCGGGACCGCGCTCGAAGAAGCCGATCTCCTTCGGCGCCTCGGAGTCGGTGAAGTCCCAGATCGACACCCCGCCCTGGTACCACCCCTGGACCATGATGTCCTTGCCCTTGACCGGGATCAGCGAGCCGTTGTGCGCGACGCAGTTCTCCGCGGGCGTCTGCTCGCGGGGCATCTTGAAGTACCCGCGCCGCTCCAGCTTGCCGTCCACGATGTCGTAGACGGCGTTGGCGCCCTTCGTCACGGGGGTCTTGGCGTCGCAGGTCGGCATCCCGCCGCCGCCGAGCTCGTCGCCGAAGACCACCTTTGTGGCGTCGTTGTTGAACGTCGCCGAGTGCCAGATCTGGAAGTTCTCCCTGTCCTTGATCTGCTGGAGCACCTTCGGCTGCACGGGGTCGGAGATGTCGAGCAGCACCCCGTCGCCGAAGCAGGCGGCCGCGGCCAGGTTCTTCTCCGGGTAGGCGGTGATGTCGTGGCAGCCGGCCGCGAACGAGTCTCCGCCCTGCCCCTCGGGGAAGATGTTGGGCGAGGCGACCACCTTGGCCTGCTTCGGGTCCTTCACCGGCACCTCGACGATCTGGATCAGCTCGTGCGGCGAGCGGCAGGTCGGGGAGCCGGAGTCGGGGCCCGCCGAGCCGGGCGAGGAGACGTAGATGTAGAGGGTGTCGGGGTTCTTGCCCGGCACCATCGTGTGCGTGTGCGAGCCGCATTCGGTCGCCACCGAGCTCACGTACTTCGGCGCGCTCTTGTCGCTGATGTCGAAGACCCGGATGCCTTCCCACGGCCTGACGCCCTCGCCGGTCTCCATGCGGAGCGGCTTGGACTGGCAGGTCTCGTCCGAGCGCGGCTCGTCCACGGACAGGAACAGCAGGTTGCCGTAGACCGAGACGTCGTTCTGCTGCGATTCGCAGGCGACCGTGCTGACCGTCTTCGGCTTGGTCGGGTCGCTGATGTCGTAGACGGTAAAACCGCCGAAGTTGCCGACGAACACGTAGTCGCCCTGGAAGGCCAGGTCGGAGTTCAGGTTCGAGTCGCCGTCGAGCGGCGCCTCACGCGGCATGTTCGCGACCAGCTTGACGTTGTCGCTGGTCATCACGTCGCCGGGCGCGGCGGTGGCCGACGGGGAGGCCGAGGTCGCCGGGGGTGGTGAGGAGGCGGCCGCCTGCGGGGACTGCGAGGGCGGTGGAGACGACGCGCACGCCGACAACACCAGCGCCAATGCCGCCACGCCACCCAGCCTGGAAAAGATCACATGCGCCCCCTTCGGAATTATGGCCCAGTATGGAAGCTATGTCAGCCAAGGTCCAAGCGGGCGCAGTTGTCGTCACGGTTATCGTGACGCTCGCGGGATGCTCGGCTCCGTCCGCCGGGCCCTCGCCCGTGGGCTGGGGCCCGCCGGTGATCGTCCCGGGCGCGCCGGGAGAGGCGGGCCGTACGGCCAGGCCGGGGGAGAGCCTGCCGGCCAGGGACTGGACGGCCGTGGCGGCGGACGTGCGCTTCGCCGAGGGCATGATCCCCCACCACCGGCAGGCGTTGGAGATGGCGGGGCTGGTCGACTCGCGCACCACCACCAAGGGCGTGCGCGACGTGGCGCGGCAGATCACGCTCACCCAGCAGCCGGAGATCTCGTTGATGTCCGACTGGCTGAGCGGCCTCGGCAGAGCGGCGCCCGGCCACGACTCGCACGGCGCCGACGGCTACGGCATGGCCTCGCTGGAGGAGATGAACAGGCTGCGCGCGGCGCGCGGCCCCGCCTTCGACCGGCTCTTCCTGCAGCTGATGATCAGACATCACGAGGGCGCCAGGCGTATGGCGAGCGAGGAGCTGAAAGGCGGCCAGGACCAGAGGATGCGACTGATGGCCGACGACGTCTACACGGGCCAGGGCATCGAGATCGCGCGCATGAAGGAGATCCTGACCCCGTAGATCACAATGCCCATGCCGGGGGCGGCATGGGCATCGTGGAGCGCCTTGGGGGTGTGGGCTCTCCAGGCTTTCAGAGGGCGGAGGAGGTCAGGACGGCCAGAGCATGTTGGTCAGCTCGGCGTCCAGATCCATGAAATCGGTCTCCCGGCCTGCGGGCACGAGATCATACGTGCGGTGCAGGAACTCGGTGAGAGGAGCCAGCGGGACTTCGAAGAGCGCCTGTCCGAACGGTGACGTCAGGCTGATGTGAAGCGTGCGCTCGCCGTCGGCGCGTGCGGGCCAAACCTGCACGTCGCCGTCGCCGACACGCCTCACGATGCCAACTGTCAGCAGTTCTCGGGCGAAGATCCACTCGACCGGTTCGTCGTTCCCTACGTGGAAGGCCATGCGTATGGCGTACGGGTCGTCGGCTGTGTAGCTCAGTCCGGCGAGCAGGGGGACGGTGGTACGGTCGGGGACCACAAGCCGAAGGCCAAGCTCGGCGGAGACGGTGGTGCTGTTCATCGTCAGCCAAACCTTTTCGTCGTACGGTCCCCTCTTCGGGGCTTTCACTGCTCTGACGGACTTCGTCCTGAGCTATGACGCGGAACGAAGAAACCTGTAGGAAAGATTCCGCCTCCAGGCCCTTCTGTAACGCAACTCACAGCTGGACATTTGGGCATCTACCTGGCTAAACATCATCAACTGGGCGATGTTTGCGAGGGTTTTGCGCGGTGCTGGCGTCGTCCCGGCGCGCCCCGCCACGACCTTTCGGGCGATCGAGGCCTTCCGGAACAGCTCGATGGTATGCCAACGAGCCACCATGCTGACGGGCAACCGGCCCCATTGCCCCGAAACCCGCCCAGCGCCGCCCTCCATGCCGCTGCTGAGGGCGTCGTGGAGCGTCGCCGGGCGTCACGGGGCTTCGCTTCGCGAGTGGGCCGGAAGTGCGGTATGGTTTTCCCCGTCGGCGCCGCAAGGAGCCGGACAGGGCGGGCGATTAGCTCAGGGGGAGAGCGCTTCGTTCACACCGAAGAGGTCACTGGTTCGATCCCAGTATCGCCCACCAGCTCAAAGGCCGCTTTCCGTTTCGGAAAGCGGCCTTTTTGATCTTCCGAGTGACTAGCTGAGTGACTATGCCTCAGAGGGGAAGATCCGGTCCATTGCCTGGGCTCCCTCCAGCATCACCGGTCTGAGCTGCTTGCGGTAGACGGTCTCCGTGACGGTCGTGTTGAAGTGGCCGACCAGGCGGGAGATGCTCTCCAGCGGCACACCCTCATCGGAGAGCAGCGAGACGAAGCTGTGCCGCATCTCGCGCGGAGTCCACTCCGCCTCGTTGAGCCCCGCCTTCTTCGTGATCGCCTTGAAGGCCCTGCGCACGTTGCCCGCGTCTAACTCGGTTCCGAAGCGGGTGCAGAAGACCAGGTCGTTGTCCTGCCACCGGTCTCCGGTCCTCTCGCGTATGGCCTGCTGTCGGGTGAGGTGCAGGGCGAGCGCGTCGACGCAGCGCTTGGGCAGCGCGAGCGTGCGCCGTGACCTCCTTGTCTTGGTGTCGCCGCCTGAGCGCACGGAGTGCCACACCATGATCGATGGGGGAGCGGGCGGGGAGGCGTGAGGCTTGCCGGCGTCCGCTGGTTCTCTACCGAGGTGAAGTCCCGCTCGTTCAAGCTCTCCGCCGAGATGAAGGACGGCAAGGTCACCGACACCGTACGGCGGATCCCCTGAGCGGCCTGATCACAGCCGCCGGCGACATCTGCCCGCACACCGGCCGCGCCCGCCTCGGCTACGACCGCGCCCGCGTCGTGCTCGACACCTACACCGGGGACGACCTGCACCAACTGCGCCACTCCGCCGCCACCCGCCTCGGCGAGGCCGAAGTGCCGCTGCAGCTCATCACGGGCAAGACCCGGCACAAGAACCCCCGCACCGCCATGCGCCACGTCAAACCCGGCGCCAACTGGACCACCACCCCGCCCAGCGCATCCTGGCCTACCTCACCGAGCCGTCAGACTGCGGGGCGGTTCCATGCCTGGCCATCCGGCGCGTGGTTGGCTTTCCCCAGGCGGAAGGCCGTCCCGAGTTCGGCGATTGCTTAGCGGGAACTTCCGGCCGGATATGACCAGGACCCGTCAGCGGACGCACTCCGGCCGAGCGTTGGGGGCCCTGTTAACAATTGAGGGCGGCGGTGGTCTGGGGCCGGCCCGAGGCGGGGTCCAAAGCTACGGGGAACGTTCGCCCGTCGGCCACCCGGATCTCAACCGAACTCGGCCCCGTCCACTTGACCGAGTCGAAGGCGTCGTCGGAGTCGTCGTCGTTGAAGCAGCCGAGATCCCACTCTCTGCTGAGCAACCCGCCGTCCCTACGGACGCTGAGCCACATCACCGCGTCCGGCCCGAGACCCGCCATCGACTGCTGGAGCCGGATCCTGTACGGGTCCGGTCCGTCGACGAAGCCAACCTCCTCGGCTGAGGAGAACATAAGGGCGACCCACCCCCCGAACAGCGCGACACTCGCACCCAGCCCGGCAAGGACGATGACCACGACGCGTAGCCACATCCACCGCAGCCCAACGGCGGCCAACGCCATCAGGAGGCAGGCCAGCACACCGAGCGCGAACGGATGGTTCAGATGTTCCCTCAAGACCACCAGATCGGAGTCGTAGAAGTACACCAGTGCTGCGAAGCCGCCCGCACAGAGCGAGGCGGCCAGCAGGACGAGTGAGCGAGGAGGCATCGCAGATCCCATCGGTGAGGCGCCACCGAGATCATGACATCCCCGCAGCCACCCAGCTGTGCCCGCACAGCCTGCGCCACAACTTCGCCACCCTGGCCCTGGACGCCGGCGCCGGGCTGCGCGACGTCCAGGACGCGATGGGCCACGCCGACCCGCGCACCACCCGCCGCTACGACCGCTCCCGCCACCAGCTGGACCGCCACCCCACCAGCGCATCCTGGCCTACTGCGGTATCGAGCCCTGCCGACCTATGCGGAGCGGTGCCAGCGCCTACTGGGGTGACGTGTCCCACCGCGGTCCGCATCCGATGTGGCGGCCAAGGTTGGCCACGAGCTTTGATGATGCCTGTTCTTTCAGGCTGGCAGGCCCCTTGGGTTGGCGTCAGCGACGAAGCCGAGAACGATGTTGTGCTCCAGCAGCGCCTTGAGGGCGCTGATCAGGAATGTGAAGCCGCCGGTGGAGTCGGTTACGTAGTGGACGAGCTCGTCGCCCGTGCCGGTGAACCCGGTTTCGGTGACTTGGACGTAGGTGGTGTCGTCGGGCATGGGGATGAAACGGAACTCGACTGTGGTGGGGTTGTCGGGAGTGTAGTTGGCCCAGGTGAAACGGATCCGACTGTTTTCGTCCACCTCTGCAACCGAGGCTTGAGTCGACGCCCCGTACATTTCCCATTCCCAGGTCAGCTTGGCGCCGGGGGACATCTTCCCGCTGCTTTTGGTGTACCAGATCTTGCTCGTGACAGCGGGGTCCACGATGGCCTGGAACACCTCGCGGGCGGGGCGGCGGATGAGCATGCCGACCTTCACCGAGGGAATCGTGGTGAGCTCGAGCGTGTGTGCGGACATGCGTTGGTTCTCCTTTCGCGGTCCGGCGGTAAGGGGCTCGCCAGTCTCCAGCAGGGGCTTGAGGCTGGCCGGCGTCCGCGTGACGCGCCGTGACCTCGCAGATCCAGCGCGGTTAGCCGGGCAGCGCCGCGCAGGCCGAGGCGGAGGAAGTCCCACGTGTGCGCGGTCAACGCGCCGCCGTGCACAGGAGCACCGGCGATTCTGTTCCACCCCACTCGACCCCGGGAGAAGTGGATCTCGGGGGGCGGGCGCCGGATCGTGACGCCCAGTGCCGCCGCCAGCCCGGTCATCGCCGGAATCGTGAAGTGTCCCTGCACGCGCCACCATCCTTACCTTGAGTACCCAAGGTAAGAGGCATTGCCTTGACTAGTCAAGGTAAGGTGGGCGCGTGGCCACCCGAGTACGACGCCAGCCCGATGACGCCAAGCGGCTGATCCTCGAGGCGGCGAGCAAGCTGCTCGCCGCGGGCGGCCCAGCCGCCGTGCAGGTGCGCGCCGTCGCCGCAGAGGTCGGTGTGTCCGACGCCGCGGTCAACCACCACTTCGGCACGCGTGAACGACTACTGGAGTCGCTGCTGCGGTTCGGCGGGGCCAAACTGAAGGCCGAACTGCACACCGTGCTGGGCGCGTGGGCTGACGGTCCGATCGATCCCGCCGAGCTGGTGCGCACGTTGTCCGCGCTGTACGCGGGCGGTTACGCCGAACTGGCGCTCGCGCTGCACCGTTCCGGCTGGCGGGACACCGGCAGCGGAATGCTCGATGAGGTGGTGGACCGGCTGCACGCCCAGGCGCGGCAGCACTGCGCGGCCACCGGGCGAACGCCGCCGTCACGCGAGGCGATCCAGCTGACCGTGTGTGCACTGCACCAAGCCGTCGCGACGGAGCCGCTGTTCGGCGACGAATTCCGCCGGAGCGTCGGACTGGACGACACCGCCCGGGCTCCTCTGCTCGACTGGTGGATCGAGACCCTGCGCGCGACTGTCGCCGGACAGGGCTGAAAGTTGTTGCAGAAACCCGCGGTGGCGGGGAACGGGCTTAGCGTACGTTCCGCTGCACTCCGACCCCCGAATCTACGAGGTGCCGACCTCCTGCGGGGGACACCCGACAGGACGCACCGAACGCCACTGCGCCGGGTTCGGCTTGCCACGTTGCCGCAGTTAGCAGCTCCTACCGTTCCTTCCTGTACCGATGTTCCTCGAAGGCCTCCTCACTCACACCTCGGCGTCCTACTCATCCCCCTCTGCGCCCTCGCCGAGCAATCGAGGCGCCGTCCCCAGGGCGATCGCCCCGGCTCTACCGGCGCTGCGGAGCGCGGCAGGCCAGTCGGCGGCTGTGCCAGGCCAAGCGCGCAAGTGATCGCGGCCCGAGCGCGGCGACCTCCTGCAGGATGTGCACGATGCCGGGCCAGCCGTCGTCGAGGGGCAGCCACTCCTTCTGCAGGTACCGGGCCATCCGTGCACGCGCGTGCCGAGCCCTCCGGCTGCGAGACCAATCGGGCCTGCCTGATCGCGGTCTTCGGCGGAACCGGGTGGGATACCGTGCGCGCGTGATGACAGTGAGAGTGACCGGCATCGTTGTCGAAGACGAGCAGATCCTCCTGCTTGACCAGGACACCGACACCGGCCGCTCCTGGTCGCTACCTGGCGGGAAGGTCGAGCTGGGGGAAAGCCTCACCGACGCCCTCACCCGCGAGATGCGTGAAGAGACCGGCGTCGAAGTGACTGTCGACCGGCTGCTGTACGTGTGCGACCATCTGCCCGGCGGCGGCGCGCACGTCATCCACATGACGTTCGAGGCCACCCGCACCGGCGGCACCGTGGGCGCCGTCGCCGAGGGGGCCGACACCACCCCGATCCGCAGCGTGAAGTTCGTGCCACTCGCCGACCTGCCCTCGCTGGGCTTCAGCGCCCGTTTCGTCGAGCTTGCCCAGGCCGGATGGCCCGACGCCGGCTCCTACATGGGTGCCAAGGGCAACATCGGCCTGTGACGCCGCTGCCGGCGCCGCGGTGAGGCGGCCGCCGGAGACGTGCAGCGGCAGGCTCCGCTCCTGCAGGCCGCTCATCCACTCCCGCAGCAGCGCGACTCCAGGCTGGATATTCGCTGTACCCAACTGGTGCGCGTTCGTAGGATCCGTGCATGACGGACGAGGATGAGCTGGCAGTACAGGCGGCTATCGAGGGCGAACTGCGGCTCCTCGACCCTGAAGTGCGTGCTTCTCCAGCCCTTGTTCGGGAGCTTCTGGATCCGGAGTTCACAGAGATCGGAGCGTCTGGACGCTGGTGGGACGTGGAGTCGATCCTCACGATGATGAGTGCAGAAAGCGCGGCTCCTGAGTCACCGGTGAAGGTGAGCGACATGTCCGGGATCGTGCTGGCGCAGGGGATTGTTCACCTGACCTACTTCTCCGACCGTCAGGGGCGCCGTGCATGGCGCAGCTCTTTGTGGCGACTGACGGAGACGGGCTGGCGCGTGTACTTCCATCAGGGCACTTTGGCTGGGTGAGTGCCCGTGTCCCAGTACGACAGCCAGGCTTTGTGATCTACATCGGGATCTGGTTGTGGCGGAGCCAGAGTGGCCAGAGCCCGTGGACCGCTGTTCGTCTTCATTCGCACTGTTCGAGGAGCTCAGCAGTCTGTTCCGTAACCAGCCTCTAGGGTTCTCACATGTCTGAAACCCTCCGCCTTGCACCTATTACGCCCGCCAACATCGAGATGGCTCTCGCCGTGAAAGTCCGCCCCGACCAAGAGCGCTTCGTCTCGCCAGTGGCGAAGTCGCTGGCGGAGGCTTACGTGCATCCCGAGGTGGCCTGGCCACGCCTCATCCTCGACGGCGACCATCCCGTCGGCTTCCTCATGGCCTTCCTCGACATCGACTGGAACGGCAAGGGGATCGACTTCCGATCCGGCTTGTGGCGGCTCAATGTGACCCCCGAAGCGCAGGGACGTGGGGTCGGTCGCTTCGCCGTCGAATCAGTGGCCGCAGAAGTCAGGCGGCGCGGTGGCACGCGGATGTATGTCACGTGGGAGCCAGGGGAGGATGGGCCTGCCGGGTTCTACCGGAAGCTCGGATTCCAGCTCACCGGGGAAGAGAGCGGAGGCCAGACGGTCGGGGTGCTGGATCTGGCGAATCCCTCGTAACGGCGAGCGGCGCGCGAGGACACTGCAGACCGCCTCGCATGGAACGCGGCTGGCGCCCGCAGCCAGCCCGGGGAACCGGGCGCTCGGGAGAGTACGCGGAACTCCCGGGTGATGTCGCGCCTGTACGTCGAGGCCGCCCCGGAGAGGCAGAGCTCGGGTTCGGCCGCTGTGCGGGCGGTGTTGCAGACCGGCGCGCTGGGTTTGCCTCGGGGTTCGGCCCGTAGCCGGGGATGACCGAGGCGTCGATCCGGTCCGGCGACAGCGGGTCGGTCGGTCTCCCCGTCGCCCACGCCCCTGTCCAGGTCGGTGAACAGGCCGCGCAACCGTGCCCGGTCGTGGATCATCAGCAGGACCCTGCGCAGCTCCACCTTGGCCAGGTCCGGCTCGTCCAGGCGTGGCCGCAGCACCAGGTGCTCGTTCGGCTCGATGAGCGTGGTGCGCGGGTCCGGTTCTCCGCGTGCCAGCGCCACTCCCGCCACGCTCCACACATGACAACGTGTGCCATCGTGTCGTGCTCTCTCAGCCTCGGCCTCCGGGTTCGGAGGGTCGCTCGGCAGGGAGACAAGACGGCCGCCTCAGACGTAACCGATGTAGGCCACCTCTGCGGTGGAATCTGCCAACAAGCTCGGGTCAGGGGTATATGGTCTGCGATCATGAAAAAGCAGACCAGGCGCATCGGCCGTACGGCACTGGCGGCGGCGCTCGCCGGAGGGCTCGTGCTGGCAGCCTCCCCTCCTTCCCTGGCGGAGCAGAAGCTGACATTAGGCCCGACGGGGTACGGCACCCTCAAACTCGGCATGACCGCCGCCAAGGCGAGAGCGACCGGAAAGATCGTCCGCAAGTCCATCGGCGCCCCTGCCTCCTGCACGACGTGGGACCTCAAAGAGCAGCGCTACGGCAATGACCGGGCCGGGGTCTTCATCTCGAAGAAGCGCGGACTAGCCGTGATCGTGGCGCCCGGCCGCGTCCGGACACCTCAGGGCATCGGCAGGAACTCCAGCAGCGCGCAACTGAAGGCCGCCTACCCCGACGTCAAGAACGGTCCGCTCGGGTTCACCGCCAAGGTGCCGGGCAACCCCAAGGCGTCCTACGTTTTCAACGTCACGAAGAACGGGGTTCTCGCCGTCATCCTCGTGTCGAACAGTCAGGACTGCCTCCAGTAGTTGCGGTGACCGTGAACGATCGCCGGATCGGGTGATCCTGTGACGAGGCGAGCGGGACCGCTCGCCACGGATGCGGGTCGCCCGCGGGGGACCCGCCGTGTTCCTCCACACCGACGTCGGCGACGGCCTGGGAGCGGGCGCCGGTCCCAGGGGCGTGCGGGTAGGGCCTGCCGAGGACCGGTAGCCGGAGTCTCACTAGTTCAGGGCGCGTCGATCACGGGCTCCCAGGGGGGCCTGATCTTCCCGGGCGAGTCGGCGGCTCAGAACGACGCTCGGTGGTGTGTGCGGTCTCGCGATATGCGCACCTGTTCCCGCCATCGAAGGATGCCTCCGCGTCCACATAAGGGCCGCTTCGCGCGTTGATCGGACCGCTCGACGCGGGGCGCCGCGCGGCCGGGCACGAGGCCGCCTTGTCGGAGAGTCGGCGATGCTGGACTCCATCTCGGGCCAGGCCTGCGAAAGTGGCTCTGGAGCGCGCGCGTTCCCGCAGGCTGGGAGCGCGGCGACAGACCGACGCGCGGGGGAGCATGGATGGATGAGCTGATCGCGTTCCTGAGGGAGAGGCTCGACGAGGACGAGCGGGCCGCGCAAGCCGGGCGCCCCGCACCCCGCGGCCCCGCCCGCGAGCTGCGCGAGGTGGAGGCCAAGCGGCGCATCCTCGACGAGCTGGAGAGTTTCGTCGCCGATGCCGAGTACCTTCCCCAGGACGAGCGCAACGCCGACACGGCGACGGCCTTCGGGATCGTTCGCCTGCTCGCCATGCCTTACGACGATCACGACGACTTCCGCGAAGAGTGGAAGCCATGACCCGCCGGTGATGTCGTGACGAGGAGGACGGCTCCGACGTCTGGGTGACGGCACCGAGCAGGAAGATGGCCGCTCTCACCGTCACCGGCCGAAGGACCGACCACGTGGTCCGGGCGCTGCAGATCCTCGTGGCACTTGCGTTCCTGATGGCCGCGGGCACCACGTTCGCGGCGCAGGCCGACGCCGTGAGGTCGTTCGACGAGATCGGGTTCGGCCGCTGGTTCATGTACGTCATCGCCTGCGTCGAGCTCGCCGGGGCGATCGGGATCCTGATCCCGCGACTGGCGGGTCCGGCGGCGCTCGGCCTGACGGCCCTGCTGACGGGCGGTCGTGACCCAGCTCGTCGTGTTCGACCCGGTGACGGCGCTGATCCCGCTGGCCCACCTCGTGCCGGTGGCGATCGTGGCCTGGGCCAGGCGCGCCTGCTCCGGCAGCGTCACGACGGCGTGACCACTCTCCGCGAAGTCTCCGGGGCCGCCGAGACACGTTTCGACGGAGAGCTTCGACCTGCGCGGGTACCGTCATGCCGACCGGCGGCGGCAACCGGCATGCGCGGGGAGGCTTCTCTGACTCGACGTTCTGGCAGATCCCGCCGCCGGGGGGCGGGCGGGAACGCCGACCGGGCGACCTGGGGGAGGTGGGTCCGGTCTGGAGATATCGGTTCGCCAGAACGGGTAGCCATCCCCTATGCGCTTCGGGAACTGGGAGGTACGCCCGCTCGGCGGCGGGATGGGCTGCCTGACGATGATCGTCGTGTCGATCCTGCTGTCGGTGCTGCTGACGCTCGTCCTCAACCTGATCTTCTGAGCACGTCGTACGCGGCCGGGTGTCGCGGCGGAACAGGGCCGTCCAGAGGACGGGCTCGCCGAAGCTGGAGGACCCGGGGACGACTCCATCGCCGGAACGGCGAGCTCACCAAGATCGAGGACATCGTGCCATGGGTGCGGTTTCTGCTCACCGACGGGCCGACGGCCAGACCTTCTTCGTCAACGGCGGCTACACCACCCGCTGAGCGCCGACGCGCCCCGTCAGCGCTCGTCGGCGGCCGAGGCGGGGTCTGAGGCGGCGCGCAGGAGCAGGTCGCGCAGGCTGTCCTGCTCCTGCGGCGACAGCCCCGCCAAGGGCGAGCGCGCGGTCAGGAGCTCGAGCAGGCGTCCCCGCAGCTCCACCCCCTCCGCCGTGAGCACCAGATGCTTGGCCCGCCGGTCCTGCGGGTGGGCGTGCCGCTCGACCAGCCCCCGCTTCTCCAGCTTGTCGACGATGAACGTCGCGTTGGACGGCTCGCAGCTCATCCGCTCCGCGAGGTCCCTCATGGTCATCGGCCCGGTCAGCTCGCGCAGCGCGACGGCCTGAGGTCCGGTCAGGCCGAGCGCGGTGGCCCGCTGCCTGACCTGCTCCTCGATCTGCCGAGCCAGCCCGCTCACCAGCCCGCACAGGTTGCGCTCGGCGACCGCGCGCCGCTCCAGCTCACTGAGCTCGCTCATGCCTTCACCCTACCAATATGCATCTAGCTTTAATACTTGCAGCTTGAACCTTTCTAACTATAAGTTTCTGTCCGCAGAACTCGACCACCGCGATGAGGACAGCCATGACCAGCACCACCATCGACCACCGCCTGACCCGTCCGGCCGGTATCCGCACGATCCAGCTCGGCCGGCTCACGGTCAGCTACGTGCCCGACGGGCACGTGCAGCTGCCCGGCCGCTCCTGGCTGCCGACCACGACCGACGAGTTCTGGGCCGAGCATCCCGAATACCTCGACGACGCGGGCAACCTGATCGCGAGCATCGGCGGTCTGCTGGTCGAGTACGGCGAGCGGGCGATGCTGATCGACGCCGGGTTCGGCCCCCTGTCGAGCCCCGCCCAGCCCGGCAACGCGCATGGCGCCATCCAGGGCGGGGCGCTCCTCGACAACCTCGCCGCGCTCGGCCGTACCCCGCAGGAGATCGAGGCGGTGGCCGTCACCCACCTGCACCTCGACCACCTCGGCTGGCTCTGGCAGCCCACTGCCGACCGGCTTCCCTTCGCCGGCGCGCGGATCCGCATCGCCGAGGCCGAATGGGCACGCCCCGACCTCGCCATCGCGGAGGGCACCGGCCAGGAGATCCTCGACATCATGGCGCCCCAGGTCCGGACGGTCACCGACGGCGAGGAGATCTTCCCCGGCGTCCACGTGCGGATCGCCGCCGGGCACACCGTCGGACACACCACCTACGTGCTCAGCTCAGGCGGGCAGCGGCTCATCGCCTTCGGCGACGCGCTGCACTCGCCGGTACAGATCGGGCACCCCGAGCTGCACGCCGCCCCTGACCACGATGTCGCCGAGTCCACCGAGGCGCGCCGCCGCCTGATCGCCGAACTGGCCGCTCCGGACACGCTCGGCTTCGGCAACCACTTCGCCGACGTGCAGTTCGGCCGCGTGCAGGATGACGCGTGGCTGCCGGCCTGAGGCCGCGGCCGATCGGACGGCATAACCGGCAGGCCGGTCCCGTTGTGACAGGAGCTCGTCCTGCCGATCACTCACGCTGAGGAGAAGATCCCATGACCCTTTCCCAGGACGCCGAGAACGGGAAGCCGCCGGCCGTCCGCCAGCTCCGGCTGGTGGTCGAGGCGGAGGACTACGAGGCCGCCCTCGCCTTCTACCGGGACGCCCTGGGCCTGCCGGAGCAGGCCGCCTTCTCCGGTGGAGACGGCGCGCACGTGGCGATCCTCGACGCCGGGCGGGCCACGCTCGAGATCGCGAATCCCGCACAGAAGAGGATGATCGACGATGTCGAGGTGGGCCGCCAGGTGGCCCCCAAGATCCGGGTCGCGTTCGAGGTCGACGACGCGCGGGCCGCCACCGACCGGCTGCTCTCGGCCGGCGCCGAGGAGGTCGCGCCCCCCACGGTCACGCCGTGGCAGTCGCTGAACGCGAGGTTCGACGCGCCCGCCGGCCTGCACATCTCGGTGTTCCAGGAACTGCGCAGCCTCGAGGAGCGCGAGTCGCTCGACGGCTTCGGAACCGAGGAGGGCCGGCGAGAGGACTCCTCCTGACGAAAATCCGCCGCATCTGACGCGAACCTCTGGCTTCTTGATCGCATCAAAGGGGATGTCGCACACTCACTGATCAAGAAAGCGGTAATCCCCCCATGATCAAGCTGGTCCTCTCCGGTGTCGCCGGTGCCGTACTCGTCTTCGGCGCCACCGCCCCCGCCTTCGCGGCCGCTCCGCGCGAGGTCCCCAAGGGTTTTCTGAAGTACGAGCACAAGAAGGCCCAGGACAAGTACATGAGCTGGGAGGTCTCCGACAAGGCCCAGCCCCTCGCCCTGCTGACCGACTGCCCGGCGAAGCGGCCGAGTGTGCAGAAGGCCGAGGACTCCCGTACGGTCAACGCCAGCGGCGACAGCGACTACCGCTATGCCGAGCAGGTGGTCATCATGCCCAGCCCCGCGGCGGCGCAGCAGGTCATGAGGGGGTTGAGGACGGGGGCCGCGTCGTGCGCCACGAAGCGGCTGGCCGTCAAGACGGCGCCGGCCGGGAAGCTGGGTGACGAGGCCTTCACCTTCAGCGCCCAGAACGTCTCGAAGCACAGCCTCGGCGGCGCCGAGCGGGCCGTGGTGGTCAGGAAGGGCAGCGCCGTGCTCGTGTACAGCGAGTTCACGGCGTACGGCAAGATCGGCAAGCACGACTTCACGAAGCCGCTGGCCGACGCCCGGGCGATGGCCCCCCGGCTGTGCCAGGCCGCCGGGGAGTGCTGAGGCGGAGTCTTCTTCAGGTGAGAATGCGTCCACCAGATTGATCGTCTGCGGGGCCTCGGCCGCGCCGATGGATGGAGGCCAGGCGACGGGTGACCCTCGAGGGCGACCGTCAGGCGAGGGCGGCGGTGAAGCGGTCGCGGAGTTCGGTCAGCCGCTTGACCGGCTCGTTGCTGTAGACCAGCCGGACGTACCGGCCCGCCACGGCCTCGCCCCAGGCGGTCATCGGGGTGGCGGCGATACGCCCACGCGCCAGCAGCCGCGCCGACAGCTCCGGCGCGCCCAGCCCCAGAGCCTCCGCGTCCACCAGGCACGACCAGCCGCCCGCCGCCCGCACCACCGGCAGCCCGTCCAGCTCCCTGATGACGGTGTGGTGGCGGAGCTGGTACTCGGCCACCGCCTCCTCGACGCCACTCGGACCGGCGAGCGCCGCGGCGGCGCCGAGCTGCGCGAACCCGCTGGAGACCGTCGTGTTGTAGGTGACCGCCACGATGACGCGGGCCATGATGTCCGGCGGCCCGGCCACCCAGCCGATCCGCCAGCCGATCATCCGGTACTCCTTGGACATCGACCCGATCACGATGGTCCGCTCGGCCAGCCCGTCGACCCGGCATGGGTTGATGCGAGGGTGCCCGTCGAAGACTATGCGCTCCATGGCCGCGTCGTAGATCAGGTACGCGCCGGTCCGCTCGCAGACCTGGGCGACCGCCGCCCAGTCCTCCTGGTCGAGGACGACGCCCGACGGCATCGACGGGCTCATCAGGAGCAGCGCCGCCGCGTCGGACACCCGTAGCAGCGCGTCCCTGTCGAGCCGCCACAATCCGTCGCGGACCCGGAGGGGCACGAGGGACGGCTGCGCGCCCGCCAGCCGTACGCGCTGGAAGAGACCGGCGTACGTGGGGTCGGTGAGCACCACGCGCTCGCCCGGCTCGGTGGTGGCGAGCAGCACCGGCATGACCGCCGAGGTGCCGCCGGAGGTGACGACGATCTGCCGGACAGGGTCGAAGTCGAGGCCGGTCCGCAGGCGCAGGTCGGCGGCGATCGCCTCGCGCAGCACAGGCAGTCCGCTGAACGGCAGCCAGCTGTTGCCCTGCCCGGTGGTCAGCGCCTGGACGGTCGCCTCCACGGCGGCGGGCGGCGGCGGCACGTCGGTGTCGAGGTTCTCCATCCGCAGGACGTCGGGGTCGGATCCGGCGGCCGCGGCGACCCGGTCGATGTCGAACGACCGCACCTGGGCGAAGCGTGAGTTGTTCCGCATACGGAACACGCTTGCTCGCCGAAGACTCGGTGTCAATGACGCCTGGTCCAGATGTCGTCGGTCCGGTTCCAGGGCGACGGGTCGCCGAACGTCCAAGATCCGGCCGTCCGGGCAACCCGGCATCCGCTTCGGCGCGCAGGCCGAACAGGCCGGACTTCATGGTCGCGTCACGCCCGTCACCCGCACACCTCCACCGACGGAACGTCCGGCAGGTGGGTCGCCCACTCCTGCTCGGTGAGCGTCCGGCCGGACCGGCCGCACAGGGCGTCGGCCACGGCCGACGGCGCCACGGGGTACTCGTGCCGCGCGCCGAGCTGGTCGAAGGTGATCAGGCGGGCGCCGTCCGGAGTGAAGGCCACCCGCTGGACGGCCCCCCGATCGTCGTCCAGAACCGCGCCGACGGACTGTCCCAGCGTCAGGTCGTAGAGCAGGACCCGGCCGTCGCCGCCCACCAGGGCGGCCAGGTCCTCCGTCGGCGAGACGACGAGCGGCGCCGTGGGCGTGCCGGGCGTGCCTCTGATGACCGTCCTGGGTGAGCCGTCCTGGTTCCAGACGGTCAGGCGGCCCCGGCTGTCCGCGGTGACGAGCAGTCCGGCCCGGGTGAACGCGCCGTAGGCGAGGCTGGTGGCCAGGCCGGTGGCGCGCAGCGCCGGGCCGACGCGCTTGCCCGTCGCGGTGTCCAGCAGGCCCGGCTCCCGCCCCAGCACGGCGAGCCGAGCTCCGTCGGCGGTGAAGGCGACGTCGGTCAGGCTGTTCAGCTGGGCCGACCACAGCGCGCGTCCGGCCTTCCAATCCCAGAGCTGGAGCGTGGATTTCGTCGAGTCGTCCGATAGCCGGAGCTCCACCGCGACCTTGGTGCCCTCGGGGCTGACGCCGCGAATGAACGCCTCACCGCTGTCGCTCAGAGTGAGACGCTTGATCTCCTTCCTGGTCGCGGTGCCGTGGATCCGCAGGCGGCTGATGTTCTCGACGTCGTCGGGCGACTTGTCGTAGATCTCGAAAGTGGTCAACGCGATCAGCTTGCCGTCCGGGCTGAAGGCGGCGCCGGTGAGGGAGAATTGTCCTCTGGCTCGGCCACTTAGCAGCAGCTCTCGTTTCTTCGTACTCCGCACGTAGGCGGCGCCCGTGCTCGAGTCGGTGCTGAGCTGGTCCACGCTGAGCGTGCCGTCCGGGCTGATGGCAGCCGTGTCGGACTCGAGGTCGGCCGGTTCGGTGAGCGCCGAGAAGTCGACGGAGAAGACGCGGTCCTCGGTGAGGTAGCGCAGCGTCTTCCCATCCGGGTCGAACCGCGGTTGCGGCGACATCACCGTGGCCGCCCATCGGTAGGGGCCGGGCGGGGAGCTGACGGTGAGCGTGGTGAGGAGCATGCCGTCACCCCAGAGCTGGATCTGGTCGTCTGTCGCCGAAGCGAGCAGCTTCTCGTCGTGGCTGAAGACCAGGCTCCCCTGATTCCACGGGTCCGGGCCGATGCCGATCCACTCGGCGACCGCGAACCCTGTCGAGTCCTTCAGGTCGGCCCTGCCGAGCCGCCGTCCCGGCAGCGCTTCGAGCAACCATCCGTCCTTGGTGACGGCCAGCGGGTCGGGGCAGGAGTCACACGAGCCCTGTGCCGGCCTGGTGCCGGTGAGTTTCAGGCTGGGCAACGCGAATCTGCCGATTCTCTTGGTGTTGCGGTACTGCATGTAGACCGCCGAACCGTCCGGGGTCATCGCGCCGTTCCAGTAGCCGGGGAGCCGCGCGGTGCGTCCTGTCTCGAGGTCCCAGAGGGTGAAGGCCTCCCGTTCCAGCAGCACATAGCGATCGACCGTGCCGAAGCTGATAGCGGCCTGGTCGGCCTGCTCGCCACCGATGGGGCTGCCGAATCGCCAAACGCGTCTGACCTTGCCCGTCTTCACCTCCCAGGCGTGCACGCCCCTGCTGGTCAGGAGCACGAGCACCGCGCCGGACGGGCTCAGCGCCATGTCGATCGGCGTGCCCTTGACGTCCAGCTTCAGCCTCCCGACCTGGCGGCGGCCGACCACGTCCCACAGGCGCGCCTCGTTGTCGCTGACGCTGACCAGGGTCCTGCTGTCGGCGCTGAGCGTGCGGATCGTGCCGGGTTCGGCCACCGGATCCTGGAACACGCCGATCTCGCGTTTGGCGAGGGAGTCGTTCATGGCCTTGCGGGTCTGTGCGGTCGGGTGGAGCCGCCAGGCCGCGACGCTCAGCAGCCCGCCGAGTCCGGGATCGGTGGCGCGGATCGTCCCCGCGGCCGCCGCGATCCTGGCCGCCTCCGCGGCCCTGAACCGCTCGTCGGCCACCTTGCCCTGCCAGACCGCCACCCCTGTGGCGGCCAGCGAGACCACCAGCAGGACGGCCAGGCTCATCGACAGCAGCCTGGTCCTGCGCGCCCTGCGGCGGCCCAGCGCGGCCCCCGCGTCGAGGAAGTCGCGCTCGAACCCGGCCAGCGTGATGTCCCTGCGGCCGGTGGCCGCCCACTGCAGCGCGTTCTCCAGCGAGTGCCCCGCGAACAGGTCGCCGTCCCGCCGTCCGCGCTCGTCCCACCGCCGAGCCGCCGCCAGGATGTCCCGGTGGGCGGCCAGACCGTCCCTGTTCGTCTCGATCCAGCGGCGGAACCTGGGCCAGGCGTGCGGCAGCGCGGGCCTGGCCAGCCGTACCTCGTCGCCGCTGATCTCCAGGAGGTAGCCGAACACCCGCAGCACGCCCTGCGCCTCGGCGAACTCGCTCAGACGCGCCCGCCTGATGGACAGCTCGCCGTCCTCGTCCACCGTCACCAGCCGCAGGAACACCTGCGCGGCCAGCTCGCGGTCGGCCGGGCCGAGCATGCCGTAGGCCTCCTCCGCGAGCGGGCCGAGGCCGGGGTCGTGGGCGTCCGTCGTGAGATGGGAGGCCCTGCCGCCTTCGGCGAGCAGCCTGGCGGTGTCGAGCTGGCCGTCGCCGCTGATCAGGGCGAGCAGCAGGGCGCGGGCCGTGGGCCGCAGCAGCGGGTCCTTGCGCAGCGCGGCGTGGACCAGCGGGCGGAGCGACTCGGGCAGGCAGGTGAGGTCCGGCTCGACCGACATGACCTGGTGCATGACGGCACCGAGCGTCTCGGCCTTGAACGGATCCCTGCCCGTCGCGGCGAAGAGCATGATCCCGCCCCACGCGAACACGTCGGCGGGCGCCCCCGCCCGCTCGCCCGCGAACACCTCCGGCGCCATGTAGGTGGGCGTCCCTGAGATCAGTCCTGTCGCGGTCAGCGACATCTCCAGTGTGCGCGCCAGCCCGAAGTCGATCACCCTCGGACCGTCGGGGCCGAGCAGCACGTTGTCGGGCTTCATGTCCCTGTGGATCACGCCCGCGTCGTGGATGGCTGTCAGCGCGGTGGCGATGCCGGTCGCGAGCCTGTGCAGGTCTCCCGGGGTGAAGACCCTGCCCCCTCGTACCGCGCCGCCCAGGCTGGGCCCTTCTACGTACTCGCTGACCAGGTACGGCCTGGGCCCGGTGAGGTCGGCCTCGATCACGGCCGCCGTGCAGAAGGAGGAGACCCGCTGCGCCGCGGTGGCCTCGCGCTGGAGCAGGCCCACGTCGACGCCGTGCAGCATCTTGATCGCCACGCGGCGTCCGGCCTGGTCGTACGCCTCGTAGACCACGCCCTGGCCGCCCGCGCCCAGCCGCCCGGCGAGCCAGTAGTCCCCGATGCGCAGCGGATCTCCAGCAACTAGTGTCACGGGATCTTGGATGTGCCGCGTCGCCACAAAGTTCGCGGATCACCTCGGATACGTACCTCCGCCGCCCTCCCGGAGTGGCCCAGGCGACCGCGCCGATCAGCAGCGCGGCGGGGAGCACCCACCACCACATCGCGCGTGGCGATCGCAGCTCGGGCGGACGGGCGGGCGGCTTGGGGGAGCGGGGAGAGGGCCCATGACCCATTCCATCTCGCCGTACCGCTGTTGCCGAGGCGAATGCCCAAGGTCGTGATCAGAGCGCTTGCGGCGCCGCGGTAACGCCTCTACTTTGGGGCTCATCGCGCCGACCCGAGTGGCGGGCCACCAGGGAGGAACACCCACCTTGACCGTCGACCGTCACCGGCCCGGCTACCTTTTCCGCCGCGTCGGCAGGGCACTTCTCGGGTTCGGCGTCGCCCTGGTCGTCGCCGCCGTCGTGGTGGCGCTGTGGTGGCTGACGCGCTGACAGGCGACGCCCAGGCCCCGCCGTCCAGCAGAAGACCCTCCGGCAGATGACCCTCCGGCAGATGACCCTTCAGTCGGAGGCCAGAAGGGCCTCCTGCGGGAGACGTTCCGGCAGGAGGCCCTTCGACAGGAGGATCTTCGTCAGGAGAGCGGAGCGGCGGCGTCAGGTCAGCAGAGGTTCGCGCCGTCGAACGAGCGGACGCCGCGGGGCACCTGCGTGCTGATGCTCTGCCCTGGCCGTACGGTGCGGCAGGGCCCGTCGGTGCCTCGCGCCCATACGATCTTGAGGTTCAGCGTGTGGGGACAGTCGTTCCTGGCGTAACCGGTCTTGGTGATGCGGCCGGTGTGCTCCCAGACGGTGACGCAGGACGGGGCGTTGCCCGCGGGAATCGCCGCAGTGGAGGCGACGGCCTGGCCAGGGAGGGCGAGCAGGCTCGATGCGAGGACGAGACCTGCGGCCGTGAGAGTCCCGAGAGCGGTGCGCATGATGGGGTGGGTCCTTTCGCTGGGAGATCGACCCTCCGATTAGTAATCGCATGACTACGCGGAGTCAAGCGAAACACTTCAGGAAGGCCCCCGGCGGCGCAGCTCCTCGTAGGCCACGAGGGCCCGACAGCGCGCCGTCTCCTGCCTGGGCTCGCGGGGCGCCGGTGCCGGAGCCTGCTTGTCGGGGGTGGTCTGCTCGCGCGTCACGCTCTGTGGCGTGTCGTCGTCCATGGGGTGCAGGATCGCGCCTGGTGCGGGGCGCGGCCACCGGTTCGGCCTATTGCCCCGATATGTGCGCGCCGCCTACCAGCCCTCGTCGAAGTCGCAGATCTCGACCGTGACGCTCCGCCGTACGCTCGAGGGGGTGAACACCTCGAAGACGACGCGATACGAGCCCGCCTCCTTCCAGGTGATGGAGGGGAGCACCACCTTGTCCCCCGGGGCGGCCTCGTGCCTGCCTCTGTTCTCCCCGTTGACCAGCCACCGGTAGCCGAACCTGCCCGAGGCCTTCACATCGGCGTAGATGTTCAGGTCGTAGCGCCAGCAGCCGCTCATCCTGATGCCCTCGGGGCGCAGACTCACCGAGCTCACGCCCCCGGTGTCCTGGGACGGCTCGGTGGAACGGCTGCGCGTGGGGCGCGAGGTGGGCCGCGACGTGGGGGACGACGAGGGGGACGACGTGGGTCGCGAGGTAGGACGCCCGGTGGGCTCGGGGGTGCGCGACTCCGTGGGAGTGGAGCGGGGCTTCGCGCTGGTTCTGCTCTTGCCGGGCCGAGGCGTCGTGCGCTTCCCCGTGGCCACGGGGGACTTCCCCGCCGCGGGCAGGGCGGCGGAGCCGGTGGAAGCGGCGGTCGTGGGGGCGGACGCGTGCGTGCCGGAGCCGCCCCAGAGCGCCGCCGCTCCCCACGTCGCCCCGGCGACGCAGGTCACGGCCAGCGCGGCCGTCCCCGCCACGAGCGCGGGCCTGCGGCGGCGCCCGGCCGGCGCGCCGCGCGCGGGCGGCTGGGCGCCGATGAGCTGGAAGAGCACGTCCTGCATGGTCGGACGGCGGGCGGGGTCCTTGTCGAGGCAGCAGGCCACGATCGGGCGCAGCGCGTCGGGCACCTGATCCAGCAGCGGCTCGCCGTACTGGACCCTTCTGATCACCTCGGGCAGCGACCCCCTGCCGAAGGGCGGCGTGCCCGTGGCGGCGAACACCATCACCCCCGCCCAGGCGAACACGTCCGCCGCGGGCCCCACCTCCTCGCCCGCCACCTGCTCGGGGGCCATGTAGGACGGCGTGCCGACGATGCTGCTCGTGACCGTGAGGGCCGAGCCCGTCGCGCGGGCGATGCCGAAGTCGATGACGCGGGGGCCGTCCCTGCCGAGCAGGACGTTGGCGGGCTTGAAGTCCCTGTGCACCACGCCCGCCCGGTGGATGGCGGCGAGCGCGGTGGCGGTGCTGATCGCCAGCCGCTGCAGGTCGGCGCCGAGGTGGCGCCCTGCCTCCTGCAGGGAGGGGCCCTCGACGTACTCGGTGACGATGTACGGCCTGCCGCTCAGCGACGCGTCGAGCACCTGGGCGATGCAGAAGGGTTCCACCCTGCGCGCGGCGGCGATCTCCTTGGCGAAGCGGTCGTCGCCCGCGAAACCCTCGCGGAGCGTCTTGACCGCCACGGGCCGTCCGTCGGGCGCGGTGGCGAGGTAGACCACGCCCTGGCCGCCCTCGCCGAGCGGTCTGACGACCCGGTAGGGGCCGATGAAGGAGGGCGTCATCAGTAGTCCACGGAGCAGACGTCGATCGAGATGCTCCTGGTGACCGTGACAGGCGAGGTCACCCGCAGAGTGACGGTGTGCGGGCCTGCCTTCAGCATGTACTGGTCAGAGGTCACGAACGCGGTGTAGTCGTCCTCCGGGACCCAGCTTCTCCCGCTGAGCTTCGTCGTGCCGTCCACGAGCCACCGGTAGGAGATCCATATCCCCTTCCTGCTCGACGCCACCGTGGTCTGGAAGTGCACGGGCGGCATGTAGCAGCCCTCCGCCTCGACCTGGCCAGGACCGCCGGACAGCTGGATGGGCTGGATGTCGAGATCGACGCGCGCGGCGGGCTTCTGCGTGGGGCGTGTGGTGGTGGGGGAGGAGCTGGGCGTGGGAGTGCGCGTGGCGGGTGTGTCCGAGGGCGTGGGCCTGGGCGAGCGGGTGGTCCTGCTGGACGGCGAGGCCTTGGGCGTCCGCTTCGGGCGAGGGGTGCCCCGCTTGGACGTGACGGCCGTGCTCGCGGCCGGCGACTCGGAGGGCGTGGTGACGGCGGCGAGCGCGGGGGAGCCGGAGCCGTCCGGCGAGGCGGTGCGCCAGACGACCGCGGCCACCAGCGCCGCGGACATCACCACGGCGACGCCCGCGGCCACCGGGACGACGGCGCGGCGCCGCCTGACGCGGACGGTTCTGCCGCCGCCGCGCACGGGCGTCGTGGACTGCCCGTCGCCGCCGAGGAGACGCAGCAGCACGTCCTGCATGGTGGGCCTGCCGGCGGGATCCTTGGCCAGGCAGTCGTAGACGATCGAGCGCAGCGGATGCGGCAGGTCGCCCATCTGGGGCTCGTTGTGCAGGATGCGGTTGATGATCGCGGGCAGCGTGTCCTCGCCGAACGGCGGCGCGCCCGTGCCGGCCCAGACCATCACCGACGCCCACGCGAACACGTCCGTCGCGGGACCGACCTGCGCGCCCGCCAGCTGCTCAGGAGCCATGTAGGCGGGCGTGCCGACGATGCTGCTCGTGACCGTGGCGCCCGCGTCCGTGGCGCGGGCGATGCCGAAGTCGATGACGCGCGGGCCGCCGGGGCCCAGCAGCACGTTCGCCGGCTTGAAGTCCCTGTGGACGACCCCCGCCTGGTGGATCGCCGCCAGCGCGGTCGCCGTGGCCACGGCCAGCCGCTGGAGCTCGGCCCCGCCGTGGCGTCCTGCCTGCTGCAGGGTGGGGCCCTCGATGTACTCGGTGACGATGTACGGCCTGCCGCTCAGCGACGCGTCGAGCACCTGGGCGACGCAGAAGGGCTCGACTCTGCGGGCCGCGGCGATCTCCTTGGCGAAGCGGTCGTCGGCGGCGACGCCGTCCCGCAGGACCTTGACGGCCACGGGTCTGCCGTCGGGGGCCCGGCCGAGGTACACGACGCCCTGACCGCCCTCCCCGAGCCTGCCGACGATCAGGTAGGCGCCTATCGCGGCGGGATCACCTTCACGCAGTGGTGCGGCTTGCGGCATGAGGGGTGACTCCTGAGGCGGGAGAGATCAACCCCATGCACCTTAGCGGGATAAGTCAGGATTTGTAGGCGTCTCTGGTTGATCACTGACCCCAAAACGCCCCACCACCCCGAGCCGCACACCCCCGCCCGACCGGCACCCCCATCCGTCCGGCACGCTGGACCCGTCGGGCGCGCTGGACCCGTCCGGCACCCCCGTCCGACCGGCAGCCCTGCCCGACCGGCATCGCCTTGGCCGGCGCCCCTCTGACATCGACGAGCCTGCGTTGGGCAACGGACCCGCGTGGGCCGCGCGTTCCTCCCCCGCCGGGATAGATTGCGGCGATATGGAGATCTTGACGCGCAATCCGAGTGAGGGCGTCTACCCCGCCACCGACGACTACGTCCACGCCCTCGAGGTCAGGGGCGCACAGCGGTTGCTGTTCGTCGCCGGAACCATGGGACTCGACGCGCAGGGCGTCCCAGGAGCGACGCTCGACGACCAGCTGGAGCTGATCTGGTCGAACATCAGGGCCATCCTCGCCTCGGCCGGCATGACCGTCGACAACATCGTGCGGCTCACCAGCTACCTCCGCGACCCCTCCTACGCCGAGGCCAACGCCAAGGCGAGGGTGGCCGCGCTCGGCGGACGTCCGGTGCCCACGACCGCGCTCGTGGCCCAGACGCTGGTCAGCGATTGGCTGGTCGAGATCGAGGTGATCGCGGCCGGCTGAGGACGGGCCGCAGGGTCAGCGGTCGAACCAGGCCCTCGCCGACGAGGGAACCAGCAGAAGGCCGGCCACCACGACGGGCCCGACGAGGTTCGGGCTGATCAGGCTGAAAAGGTCGAAGTCGGACTCATCGAGTGCGGTGACCACCCCCGCGGCGAACAGCGCGGCCTCCCATGCGACGACCAGGACGAGGACGCGTCGCCGTCGGGTGGCCACTCTGTCGGCCAGCAGCCAGCCGGAGACCCCCGCCGCCAGCATCAGAGCGACCAGCGCCCACGCCACCGGTGGCGCGCCGCCTTCACCCGCGATCACCGCACCCATGAACACCGCGCCGACGGCGGCGAACGCCGCCTGGATCGTCACAAGCAGGCGGCCGATGTCGACGGGGCGCGGCATCCTGAGCGTCTGGTTCACAGCAAGATCGTCGTGCATCCCGCGAGGAAGGGCAAGAGTGGGGGAACAAACCATAGGGGGGTATGGTTTACGCCGACTGATCCGAGGAGGAGACATGAGACGTCTGGACCGGCTGGAGCCCGAGCAGGCCCCCGGGAAGTCGAGAGAGCTGCTCGGCGGCATCGTCGAGCGTCATGGGAGCGCGGGGGAGATGGTCTCGACGATGGCCCACTCACCCGCGCTGCTCCAGGGCTACCTCGACTTCTCGCGCGCCATGAAGCGGGTCAAGATGCCGCGCGCGCTCAGCGAGAAGGTGTCGCTGGCGCTGCAGGAGTGGATCGGATGTGGTCTGTGCATGGCGGCGCACACCCAGGCCGCGCGTACGGCGGGCCTGAGCGAGGCCGACATCGCGCTGGCCAGGCAGGGCACCTCGGCCGACGCCAGAGAGGCGGCGCTGATCGCGGTGGCCGTACGGGTGCTGGCCGAGCCCGCCTCGATCAGCGACGCGGACGTCGCGGAGCTGCGGGCCCTCGGGTGGAGCGACCGGGTGATCGCGGAGATCGTCGGCCTGGTCACGCTCAACCTGATGACGGGCGCCTTCAACCTCCTGGCGGGGCTGGAGGTGAAGGAAGAGGTCGCCTGAGCCCTACTGTCCCGCGGCGGCCTGCCGCTCGGCGAGGGCCTGGCGGCGCTCCTCGGCCTTGGCGGCCTTCTCGTGCTTGAGCAGGGCGCGTACGCCGAGCAGGAAGGCGGTGGCCACGAGCGCGGGCGGCGCGAGGGCCGAGAAGACCTCGAACATGAAGATCACCGTTTGGGTCGGCGGACAAGGGCCACTCCAGGATATGACGCCGCACCCCCGGTTCCCCTCCCGCCCAGCCCCCAAACCTCTCCCCGTCCGCCGCCGCCCCCAACCGCGACCCGGAAGAACCGCTGGACCAGGGAAAGCCCTCCCCGAACGGTGAGGACCCCTGGACCCAACGAGGTCTCGTCTGGGCCGAGGAGAACCACGACCCCGCCTGGGCGGGCGCGAGAGGCTATGGCCTCGCCTGGGCGGAGGGACCCATGGCCGTGCCCAGGGATGAGAGGACCGCTGGACGGGGAATCGTGGCCGCTCGGGCGACGGGAACCGCTGTCCGAACGTGGGGATGGACGTCACCCGAGTGTGCGGATGGGCTCGTGTGGGCGTGGACGACGGGTGCACCGGAATACGGCCGGGCGCGGATGGGCGCCGTGCCCCGGCGAAGAGCTCCGCCTGCATCGTGGATCGTCGTATGGCCACGACTCGTCTGTCCGGTCTCACTCACGCCACGGGTTGTTCGCTGTCTGCTCGAGCCTCGATGCGGGCATCCTCAAATGTTCAGGCGGGCGGCGATGCCATCGAGGAGGCAGTTGAGGCCGAGGTCGAACTGCCATTGCCTGTCGTCCTTGCGGGTGGCGGTGCGCAGGTAGTGCTCGTAGGTGGGGTAATGGCCGGTGCGCATGTGCCAGGCCATGAGGGGGGCGAGCTCGGTGCGCAGTTCGTCGCCGCTGGACAAGCTCTGCTCGCTCATGAACTCATCGACGGCGCTGTCGTAACTCATGGCGCCCTGCACGTAGGCGTCCACGCCACGGAAGACGCCCATCATCATGTCGGGGTCCAGGCCAAGGCCGTCGAGCGCCATCAGGGACTGCTCGGCCACGGCCATTCGGCGGGGCGTCAGGGCGAGCTTGGCTTGCGGCGGGAGCCGAGCCAGCCACCGGTGCTCCAGCATCAGCTCGCGGGTGCCCACGGCCAGGGCGTGCAGGCTCTCCCGCCAGCCGAGACCGCCGGGCAGGCGCATGCCTGCGTAGACGTGGTCGACCATGAGTTCCAGCAGGTCGTCCTTGCCTGACACGTAGCGGTAGGGCGCCATGGGAGCGACGCCCAGTTCTGTGGCCAGGCGGCGCATGGTGATGGCCTCCAGGCCCTCGGCGTCGGCGACCGCAACGGCGGCCATGGCGATGCGCTGGGGAGACAACGTCTGGCGGGGGGCCGGTGCGGGCCGTTCCAGCCGCTCCCACAGCGGTGCGCTCTTGTCGGTGGCCATGCCGTTGTCCCTTCTCCTCGCCTGCCGATACAACGTACCGACAGTAGACAACGTACACATACATGTGTACGTTGTATTTCTCTCAATACAGTGTACGCAAAGGAAGACAAGTGCTCAAGATCGCCGTCATTCTCGGCAGCATCCGGGAGGGACGCTTCGGCCCCGCCGTGGCGGACTGGCTGCTCGACCACCTCCATCAGCGCGACGACATGAGCGCCGACCTGATCGACTTGGCCGAGACCCCGCTGCCGACCGTCCTGCCGGTGCTCGGCCAGCCACCGGCCTCTCAAGAGGACAGGGATCTGCTGGCGGCCGTCTCGCCGCGCCTGGCGGCGGCCGACGCCTTCGTGATCGTGACACCCGAGTACAACCACAGCTTCCCGGCCGCGCTGAAGAACGCCATTGACTGGCACGGCGTCGAATGGCAGGCCAAGCCCGTCGCGTTCGTCTCCTACGGCGCCTTCTCCGCCGGGCTGCGCGCGGTCGAGCAGCTCAGGCTAGTCTTGGCTGAGCTGCACGCCGTCACCCTGCGTGACAGCGTCGGCCTGCAGCACCCGTGGGCGCAGTTCGACGGCGACGGCAAGGCCCTCGATCCGGCTGCCGACGCGGCCGCCAAGGTCATGCTGGACCGGCTCGCCTGGTGGGCGCACGCGCTGCGCGAGGCCAGGACCGCCCGCCCCTACACCGTCTGAGGCGCCATGACACGCCTGGGCGTCTTCGGGCTGCTGACCGGCATGTTCCTGGCCATGCTCGATGGCTTGATCGTGGGCACCGCGCTGCCCACCATCGCCGGCGACCTCGGTGGCCTGGACCAGCTGCCGGGGGTGGTGACCGCGTACATGCTCGCCGCCGCGGCGACCACCCCGATCTGGGGCAAGCTCGGCGACCTGCTCGGCCGCAAGGCCACCTTCGTCTGCTCCATCGCGCTGTTCCTGGCCGGATCCGCGCTGTGCGGCCTGGCCCAGACCATGCCGCAGCTCATCGCCTTCCGCGCCGTGCAGGGGCTCGGCGCGGGCGGACTCATGGTCGGCGCGCTGGCCATCATCGGCGTGCTGGTCCCACCCCGCGACAGCGGCCGGCTGCAGTCGATGATCGGCGCCATCATGCCCGTCGCCTACGTCGGCGGGCCGCTGCTGGGCGGGCTGCTCACCGACCAACTCAGCTGGCGCTGGACCTTCTACGTCAACCTGCCCATCGGCCTCCTCTCGCTGCTGCTCATCGCCACCCGGATCCACCTGCCACCCGAGAAACGGGGCCGGCCGCGCATCGATTACATCGGAGCCGTGCTGCTGACCGTCGCCATCGTGGCCCTGACCCTGCTGGCGGGCGGCACCCCCTGGCCCTGGGCGCTCGGCGCGATCGGCGCGTTCGCCCTGGCCGCGTTCGTGGCCGTCGAACACCGCACCGCCGAGCCGATCATCCCGCCCCGGCTGTTCGCCGACCGGAACTTCACCCTCGCCCAGGTCCTGAGCTTCCTGGTCGGCGCGGTGATGCTCACCGTCACCAACTACCTGCCGCAGTACCTGCAGCTCGTGCAGGGCTCCTCCCCGGCGGCCAGCGGCATGCTGCTGCTCCCACTGATGTTCGGCATGCTCGGCGCCCAGTTGCTCACCGGCCGCCTCATCAGCGCGAACGGCCGCTACCGCAGCTACCCGATCCTCGGCGCAACCCTCATGGCAGGCGGCGCGCTGGCACTGTTCCCACTTGACGGAGACACCCCGGTTGCGCTCGCCTCGGCCCTGACCCTCCCCATCGGAGCAGGCCTGGGCCTGGTCCTGCAGAGCACCACCCTGATCACCATGAACAGCGCCGACCCGCGCGACATGGGCGCGGCCAGCGGCACCCTCACGCTGCTGCGCACCATCGGCGGCTCGCTCGGCATCGCCCTGCTGGGCACCCTGTATGCCGTCCAGGTACGCGGCGACCTGGCCGCCCACCTGGGACCGGCCGCCGCCGACCGACTGACCACGCAGGGCGACCTCACCCCCGCCCTGCTGCCGGACCTGCCCGCCCAGGTGGCCGACGCGGTCCGGCTGGCCGTCAGCGGAGGCCTGCACGTCATCCTCACCGGCGCCGCCGCACTGTCCGTCGCCGCCCTCACCATCGCCTGGCCGATCCGCGAAACCCCGCTGCGCACCGGCCCCGCCGACGACCCCGACACACCCGCCCCTACCGCAACCCGTGATAGATAGGCTCGACATGCAATTCTTCTGTTACCACCGTGACCGGCCCGGCTCCGCGGCACTGCGCGAGAAGCTGGTGGAAGAGCACTGGTCCTACATGGACCGCTACTCGGCGCAGCTGATCGCCCGCGGCCCGACCCTCGACGGCGACACGGCCACCGGCAGCGTGCATATCGTCGACCTGCCGGACCTGGCCGCCGCGCGGGCGTTCGCCTTCGACGAGCCCAACTTTCAGGCCGGCGTGTACCGGGACGTGATGCTGCGCCGGTGGCGCAACGTGCTGGGGCGCACCATGTGGGACTTTCCCGGTGGGCGCGAAGGCGGCAACCGCTATCTGGTTCTGGGCCTCGGCACGGGCCAGGCCGCCGACCTCGTTCCACCGTCCGACCGGCGGGACGACTTGATCGCCCACGGGCCGCTGTTGTCCGACGACGGCGTCACCTGGCTGGGCACGGCAGCCCTGATCCGGGCGACGGATCGGGACACGGCCCGCACGGTCCTGGCCCAGGACCGGTATGCCAGTATCGAAGTTCACGATTGGGAGTTCGGCGGACGACGATGATCAGCAGGCGGTCATCGCCGGCAGCCGCACCACATCGCTGCCCCGCCTGACCGCACGCACAAGGACAGCGGCGCGAGCCGTTCCTTCCCAGCTCATCGTGATCACCCGGCAGGCGGTTCAGGCCCGTCCTCACGCGCAACACCCATGGCGGTACCGTCATGCGGCGGTGTCGCGCCCAGCGGCCGTAGGCCCTTGTCCGGGGCCGAGGAAGCGATCGCGTAGCGGCCCCGCCTTGACCATGCGCGAATCCGCCGGCCGAACAGCGAGGTGATCACGGACGGGGTGGCGTGGCGTTGCTTGGTCCGTACGACTTCATGCTGCCGGCGATCGCCGCCATGGTCGCCGTCGGAACGCAGAAGATGGTCGCCAGCCCTGCGGCGATGCCGTTGATCTTGTCGAAGCCGAAGAGGAATTTCAGCTGAGCCCCAAAGGGCGTGCCCCACACCAGCGGCGCCACCACGAGGTTCGCCACCGCGTAGAGCACGCAAAGCGCGCACAGTGTCCACGCGCCGACAATCCTGCGGGCGAACGTGAACCCCGCCGCGACCAACAGCGCCCCGGCGCTGATGACGCCGGCGAGCATGTTCACCAACACCAGGCTGGACCAGCGACCGGTCGACCCCATGGCGTAGACGACTTCGTTAAGCGCGAACCAGACAAGGATGCCGGCGGTGAGCAGCGCCAGGATGCCGGCGATCACCGCCGCCGCGGCATTTGCCCTCGGCCTGGGCGGCGCCGCCAACGGGCTCGGCCCGCCACCCCACGGGCTCGGCCCGCCACCCCACGGCGCGGGTCCGCCCGCCATCGGCGGCTGACCATACTGAGGAAACCTGGACTGCGATGGATCCGGCTGCATCCGTACTCCTCGCGCGTTTCGCGACACGAACCTGCCACTCGTCATTGTCCGCGATCATCGTAGCGAAAGGCCGCGAATGATGGTGGTTGGTGCCAACAGCGGGCTTCGCGGCGTTCGTCGGGGCGTGTGCCGAGGTCGAGGGCCGCGGGATTCAGCAGGAGGGCCCATACGAGCTACCGCCTTCCGCGGCAGGTGAGGAAGAAGCCGCTGCTGCCCAAGGAGATCGACGCCGCGCAGGTGACCGCGTCGTGGAAGCGGACGGTATATGCCAACCCGGACCTGCCGCGGAGTGCGGTGGATCGTGACGCGTACGTCGTGTGCGTGCTGGAGCACTTGAATCGGGCCCTGACGATCAGGGACGTGTTCGCCGTCGCTGCGCTGGGCCGACCCGCGCCTACGCCCAGCTGCTGGCGGCCCGTCACCGATCCAGAGGCCGCCGAACTCCTGCGGCGGCGCTTTCTGGAGGGCCGCCGCGAGCTGATCCGCCAGATGTGGCGACGCGGAGAGCAACGAGGTGAACTACGCACCGACGTCGACGTGAAGTCGCCCAGGACGTCCTGTTCGGCTCCATCATCTTCCGCCTCGTCATTGGCCACGCCCCCCTCACACCCGAGAGGCGGAGGCCATCGCGAAGGCCGCCCTCACCGGCCTCCTCAACAACCGGCCAGCGACACTGGCATTCACGTCGCGGGACTCGAACCTTGCGGTCAGGTCCAGTTCCCCGCCTCAGCGCCCTCGGGGTCGGGAAGGTCGGGGATCTGCCCGAGCGCGCGCAGGCCTTGGGCGGGGCCGAAGGAGGCGATGGCGTGGCGGCCCAGGCAGTTGAGGTGGCGAGGGGGCTGAGCCGGGCGACGTCCTGGCCCCTGCCCGGGACGCCCTGGGCGCGTAGCTCGTCGACGACGGTCGACAGGTAGCGGCTGTTCCACAGCGCGACGGCCTGGATCAGGCGAGCAACCGGTCGACCAACCCGTCGAGGTATTCAGGGGTGAGCGGGCCCGCGCCGAACAGGACGCGCATGTAGATCGGCGCCAGGAGATGGTCCAGCACCTCCAGTGCGTCGGGCGGGTCCTCGCCGCGGTCGCGGGCGCGGTCGAGCATGGCCTGCAACTGCCTGGAGCGGTCGGCCAGGAGCTCGTCGCGCGCCCGAAGGCCCTGCTGACCCTCGCCTGACAGCGCGATGGTCAGCCGCACCACCGCCAGGCCGTCGGGTCCGGTGACCTCACGGGCCACGATGGCGGCGTAGGTCCGCAGGTCGCCGGCCAGGCTGCCGGTGTCAGGCATCGGCGCCTGCGCGTTGAGCCGGGTCAGCAGCACATCGCTGAGCAGGGCCTGGAGGTTGCCCCACCGGCGGTAGAGGCTGGTGTCGGCCACGCCCGCGCGGGCGGCGATGTCGCCGACGGTGAAGTTTCCGTAGCCGCGCTCGCTGACCAGGTCGGTAACGGCCTGGTGCACGGCCGCGCGGACCCGGGCGCTGCGCCCCCCGGGCCGCCTGGCCCGCCCCTGCTCATCCATACCCCCACCTTAACGCAGTCGAGACTTGCGTTAGAGTCTCCATTAACGCAGTCAATGACTGCTTTTAGGAGGGATGTGCGTGAAAGCGTTGCTCACCCTGACCTGCGCAGGTCAGTTCATGGTGCTGCTCGACAACACGATCGTCGGCGCCGCCCTGCCCGACATGCAGCAGCGGCTCCACACCGGGCTGACCGGCCTGCAGTGGATCGTCGACGCATACGTGCTGCTGGTGGCCATGCTGCTGCTGTCGGGCGGCGTCTTCGCCGACCGGTTCGGCCGCAGGCGGGTGTTCCTGGCCGGGGTGGTGGTGTTCACGGCCGCGTCGGTGGTGTGTTCGCTCGCGCCCTCGATCGGCTGGCTGATCGCCGGGCGGGTGCTGCAGGGCGTCGGCGCCGCGGCGCTGAGCCCCGCCTCACTGGCGCTGCTCGCCGCCGCGTATCCCGCCCCGAGGGAGCGCGTCAGAGCGATCGGGTTGTGGGCCGGGTTCAGCGGCATCGGCCTGGCCGCCGGACCGCTGGCGGGCGGGATCCTGGTGGAGTCCTTCGGCTGGCCCGCCATCTTCCTGGTCAATGTGCCCATCGGGGCGGTCCTGCTGCTGGCAGGGCTGCGCGTGCTGGGGGAGTCCCGCAACCCGAGCGCGCCGCCGATCGACGTCCCCGGCACGGTCCTGTCCGTCGCGGGCGTGGGCGCTGTGACCTACGGCCTGATCGAGGGCGGTTCCCGAGGCTGGACCTCGCCGGTGATCCTGGGCAGCTTCGCCGCCGGACTGGTGCTCCTGGCCGCGTTCGTCGTGGTCGAGGGTCGTGTGTCGACGCCGATGCTGCCGCTCCGGCTGTTCCGTCAGCGGCTGTTCACGGTGTCCAACACGGCGATGGTCGTGGTCGGGTTCGCGCTGATGGGGTCGTCGTTCTTCTTCTCGCAGTTCTTCGTCTACGTCCAGGGCACTTCGATCCTGGTCGCCGGGCTGCGGACCCTGCCCGTCTCGCTGGCCATGGTGATCGTCAGCCCGTACGCGGGCCGGCTTGCAGCCAGGTACGGCTTCCGCGTCGTCGTCAGCATCGGCCTGGCGCTGGCCGGGCTGGGGCTGCTGGCGCTGGGCTTCGTCCATGCCGATACCGGTTACGGGAACGTGTGGTGGCGGCTGGCGGTCGTCGGCGTCGGGTTCGCTCTCACCATGTCGCCGCTGACCGGGGCCGCCATCCAGGCGGTCAGCCCGCAGGAGGGCGGCCTCGCCTCGGGCGTCAGCAGCACCACCCGGCAGATCGGCGCGGTGCTCGGCGTGGCGGTGCTCGGGGCGATCGTCCACACGCGGGGGTCCGGCGGCGCCTCCTTCGAATCCGGCCTCAACAGCGCCTTCCTTGCGGCGGGTGCCGTGACACTGGCCTGCGCCGTAGTCACCGGCCTGTGGCTGACCGCAGCCCGGACGCCGAGGGGCGTCGGGGCCGAACAGTCAGGAGGCCAAGCAGTCGTGAGCCGCCGCTGACAGTTCCTCCCAGTCGGCCCACGTCTTGAGCCGCTCGGCGTAGGCCTGCTGGGTCATCCCCAGCCCCTCGGTGCCGAAGAACACCCGCAGTGACGAGCGAGCCGCCGGTTATGGGGCCGAAGGGGACTTGGGACTCGAGGTGGAGTCGGGTGGTGGGGTTGGCGGCCGGTGGGGTCAGGTTGAGGATCCAGTTGCCGAACCGGCGGATGACGTGGGTGATGTAGAGCGAGATGGTGGCCAGGTCATCGAGGTCGACGGGGTGCCCGTCGGCGGCGATGGCGTTGGCCGCGTCCGTGATGTCCTGGGCGGTCGACTAGGAGCTGTTTGGGGTTCGGATCTAGGTGAGGCCCAGTGGTGGCCTGGCCATGGCTGGTAGAACTCGGATGTGGCGCGCTTCGATGTGACAGATG